>JADJHP010000021.1 GCA_016707525.1 Ignavibacteriota bacterium | reverse complement strand
GTGAATGCACATTCGAAGAACCTGGATGCCGCATGGGAGTTCATCAAGTATCTCCGGAGCGAGGAGGCCGATATGGACTGGGTGCGGCTCGATATGGGAGGAATGGCAGTGACCAACGCCGCATTGGCCAGTCCCGAGGCACAGAAGGTGGAAGATCTTTCGATGTTCATCAGGGAACTCAAACACGCGCGCCCGTTCCCCCCGCACCCGAAGGTGATTGCGGTGGCCGGCAACACATTCACACCCTTCTGTCAGAAAGCCATCGTCGGCGACATGACGCCGCAGGCGGCACTGGACCAGGCGGCGCTTGAGGCCCAACGGACGATCGAGGGGAAGGAATGAAAAGGGCCACGCCGTACCTCCTGCTCCTTCCGGCGTTACTGTTGACCGCTCTCGTCGTGGCGTACCCGCTCGTCCAGAACGTGGTCAACAGCCTGCGGGAAGTGAGCATGGTGAAGGGGACCGGTGCATGGGTCGGGTTCTCCAACTACGAGCGCGTGCTGCATGATCCGCTCTTCCTCCTGTCCTTCCGCAATACGCTCGTCTACGCTTTGCTCGGCACGGCACTGGCGGTGCACATCGGACTTGGTCTGGCGCTCCTGCTCACGATGAAGCTCGGAAGGATCACCACCGTTGCATCATTCCTCTATACGATCCCGTGGGTCCTTTCTCCCGTCGTCGCGGGGTTCACGTGGAAGTGGATCCTGAACGACCATTTCGGGGTCGTCAATTACTGGCTTTCCTCGTTGGGGTTGGTCGAACCCGGCATGGCATGGCTGGGGAACCCGCATACGGCACTTCTGTGCGTGATGCTGGCCCGGATCTGGCAATTCTATCCGTTCGCGATGGTGATGTTCCTTGCCGGATTGCAGGGTATTCCCGTGGAGCAGTATGAAGCCGCGGCCGTGGATGGGGCCACGGCGATCCGGAAATTCTACCATATCACCGTTCCCAACCTCCGGCCCGTCTTCTCCGTGCTGGCGGTCCTCGGCGTGATCTGGAGCTTCAACGATTTCAATCTGGTGTTTGTCATGACCAGGGGCGGGCCCATCAATGCGTCCATGGTGCTGCCGGTCCTGGTCCGGGAGTTCTCGTTCGTCTTCTTCGATCTCGGGAAGGGCTCCGCGCTCTCCATCATGACGTTCGTGCTCCTGGTTGCACTGTCCTTCCTGTACATCCGGGTCACGACAGGGAGGGAACCGTCATGAAGAAGGCCATGCTCAGGGTGATCATCTGCGTGATCGCGTTCCTGATCCTCCTGCCGTTCCTCTGGACCGTGTCGACGTCCTTCAAGACGCTCACGGAAGTGAGTCTGTACCCTCCCGTCTGGTTCACGCCCGGCATGAGTATTCAGCCGTACATCGACATGTTCTTCTACATGCCGTTCGCCCGCTATACGCTGAACAGTCTGATCGTCGCGTGTTCCTCGACATTCATTGCGCTGGCCGTGGGCAGTCTGGCGGCGTACGCCTTTTCCCGCTTCGAGTTCAAGGGGAAGAAACTGCTCCTCCTGGTGTTCCTTCTCTCCCAGATGCTGCCCGGCGCATCGGTGATCATCCCGTTGTTCCAGCTCCTCAACGAGGCCGGGCTGTACGATACCCATGCGGGACTCATCCTCGTTCACTCTGCCGTGCTCCTGCCGTTCGTGATCTGGTTGCTGTACGGTTTCTTCCAGGGGATACCGCGCGACATTGAAGATGCCGCACTCATCGACGGTTGTTCGCGGATGACGGCTCTCTGGAGGATCATCCTTCCTCTTGCTCTTCCCGGGATCGGTGCAACCGCGTTGTTCGCTTTCCTGGGCTCGTGGAACGAGTTCTTCTTTGCGCTGATCCTCACATCATCGGATGCCACAAAGACCATCCCGGTCGGCATCGGTCTGTTCGTCGGGGAATACCTCGATATCTGGAATCAGATGGCCGCTTCGGCGGTCCTGCTGAGCGTGCCGCCGCTGGTATTGTTCGCGCTGACGCGGAGGACGTTCGTGAGGGGCTGATGACGGGAGGGTAAAATAGTCCGCGGTGCCACGTGCGGGCACGATCGCTGGAGCGGCATTCGTTCCGGGCAACGGCCAATCCCGCCACAGCCATCGTGGCGGGATGCTCACTCAACAGTACTTTTGCCTGCACTTCGTTGGGCAAACGCACTGGTTGGAGCGGCACTAGAAGGGACTGAAGCCCGCTGTGAGCATGAAGAGGTTGAGCATCCGGTCATCGGTGAACTTCACCGTCTTCGGGTCGGTGTATTGATAGAGGATCGTGGTGCTCGTCGAGACCGAAGGCTTGCTCATGATCCACCGGACGTCGAGCGTGAACCGTCCGGCGACGATCCCGCCGCCCACCTGGAGTGCAAGGGCATTGGCTGAGATGTCGTCTACCGTGGCCTCACCTTTGAGATGGTAGTATGTCTGCGGGAACGAAACGTGGAATCCCTTCTCGCTCAGCATGAGCATCCCGCCCTGCAGGAATCCGCGGAATTGGAATGGAGAAGGCCCGATCGTGCGGACTTCAAGGCCGGTGAATATGGCAATGACCCGCATCTTCATGTCCTCTGGCGTGGCACCATCGATGGCTCCGATGGATGTGATCGTGCCGTGTCCGTGTGATGCGTATGTCGCTCCGGTCAGCCATCGCATCCCGCGCCCGATCCTGAACCCCACTTCGAGTCCGACGACAGGTGCGGCATCGGGATCCCGTGGGGCCACATCCTCGACCTTGTGTTCTCCCATCATGGGCATGGCATAGCCACCGAACACGGTGAGATACCGCCTTTCTGCTTCGCTCCATGCCACAGGCGGGGCGATGTGCGTCATGATCAGCATGGAATCCGGGATGCCGCGGTCGACGCGGACGGATCTCACGACCGCCGTCCGGGGGACCGTCGAAAACCTGCCATCTGCCCAGAGGCCGATCCAGCCTCCGATACCTTCATTCAATTGGACACCGCGCCTGACGGCGCCGTCGGTTGTGAACAGCACATCCTCGGAGTGCTCATACCCCTTGAGGTCCATGCGGGGAGGCCCGGTGAATCTGCCCTGTGCAGGGAGGAAGGACTGGACGAGGATGGAATCCGGGATGCCTGCAGGGAGGCGTTTGACCACCGCAAGTTCTTCCCAGTAGAGCGCCACGGTCTTGCCGTCGGCCGCGGTCAGTGAGATGGTCCCGCCAATCGTGATCTTGTTGGCTATGGTACCGCGAAAGACGTGGCCGTCTTTCAACACGACAACGTCTTCTTCCTGGATCTGGCAGATCGCGCAGACCGTGAGAAGGGTCAGCAGTGAGAACAACAGAGCGAAGTTCCGTTTCGTGCGCATGCAGACTCCCCTGGGTGAACGTGGTTGACCCGCCGGTCCTTCGTCGGATAGGGGTGGCAATGGCAGGATCTTCACGGCGGGGTTCGACAGGCGAAGCAGAATGTCTGGAAAGAACAACGATGGAATGTACTCATCGTCCCATGGAAACGCAAATGGAGAGCCTGTAAGGAACATCTGCAGGCTTCTTCGTGTTCCATACCTGACCGGGGGGAGTGGTACCCATCATGGTGTTCAATTGAGAAGGAGAACAAGGTATGGCAACTGGAACGGTCCGCCTCCACAGGGTGCTGCGTGCTTCCCCGGAAAAGCTGTACAGGGCGTTCATTGACCCCGATGCGATGTGCAAATGGCTGCCGCCCCATGGCTTCACGGGAAGGATGCATTCCATGGATGCCCGTGTCGGAGGAGCATACAAGATGTCGTTCACGAATTTCTCTTCCGGGAACTCACATTCCTTCGGCGGCAAGTTCGTTGAGATGGTCCCCGGCGAAAAGCTCGTGTATACGGATGCATTCGACGACCCGAAGCTTCCGGGCACGATGAAGACGACGGTGCTCCTGAACAAGGTCTCGTGTGGTACCGAACTGAACGTGACCCAGGAAGGGATCCCGAGGTTATTCCTGTCGAAATGTGTTATCTTGGCTGGCAGGAATCTATCTTATTGCTCAAGCAATTGATCGAACCGGAGATACCGGGCTGATGCCCGACACCGGGAGGACCTCCTCCGGTCCATGGGCAGGCTGCTGCACGCATTCTCTCTACTCACGATACCATTCAAAAGGGGGATCATGTCACAAACGGTGAAGGGAACATTCGAGGTCGCGTTGGCACCACAAAGTCTGGTGTTCGCTCAGGAACTGCCCGGACTTGGACGCATGTCCATCGACAAGCAGTTCCATGGCGACCTTGAAGCGACCAGCAAGGGTGAAATGTTGAGCGCGATGTCGTCGGTGAAGGGCTCGGCCGGCTACGTTGCGATGGAACGCGTGTCAGGGGCCTTGCAGGGAAAGAAGGGGTCCTTCGTGCTTCAGCATTCCGCGACGATGAACCGCGGCGCACAGGCGATGGCGATCACCGTCGTTCCTGATTCGGGTACGGACGAGCTGACGGGCCTGACGGGGGGGCTGATCATCGACATCGTCGAGAAGAAGCACTACTACACATTCACGTTTGACATCAACGGCTAGGGGGGCGCACGCAGTGGAAACCCGTTTCGATACCCTGTTCGATCCACCGGCTGTGGACGGGATCCGGGTCCGGCTTGAGCGGCTCCGGCCTGATGCGCACGCTCAATGGGGGAAGATGAATGTCGCGCAGGCTCTCGCGCACATGGCCGCCACCATGGAGATGTCGCTGGGCGACCACACGCCCCCGCGCGTGCTGATCGGCCGACTGCTCGGGCGTTTCATCAAACCCAGGGCCCTGGCTGCCCCGATGCGTCAGGGGAATCCCACGTCGCCGGACCTGCGTATCGCGGATGAGAGGAATTTCGAGTCGGAGCGGAAAAGGCTGCGTGGGCTCATCGACCGGTTCGCGGCCGGTGGGCCTCAGGCCGTGACGAAGGCTCCGCATCCATTTTTCGGGCCGATGACCACCGACGAGTGGGCGCTCCAGATGTGGAAACACCTCGACCACCATCTCCGTCAGTTCGGAGGATAGTGGCCGTCCGGCGAGCGATGAAAGGAACCGAAGGCGTTGCGCCCTCTCAACGGAGGAGCAACGCCTTCTGCGTTTTGGTCAAGGAGGCACCCGCGCTGCCGCTCCCGGTGACCTGAAGACGATAGACGTACACACCCGAAGCAAGCCCCGTGGCGTCGAAGAGTCGGCTGTATGTTCCCGGCGTGAGTTGTTCGTCGGCCAGGAGCGCCACTTCTTTCCCGAGCATGTCGAACACCGCAAGCTTCACGTGTGCCACATGCGGACCGGGGATGGTGAATGCGATCTTCGTCGACGGGTTGAACGGGTTGGGGTAGTTCTGCTCGAGCAGCAACTCTGAGGGCGTGGTGCTTGATGACTGCCCCTGCACTGCGGTCGGTGTTGCGGGTGAGAATGCAAGGGACATGATCCCTGCAAGGCCAAGCGAGCCGATCTCTCGCCCCACGGCTGTCTCTTTATCGAGCCGGGCGAGGCGATACTTCAGAGCGCTTGAAGGATTGCCGACGAGGCCGAAGAGGGATCCCGCGCCATCAAATGCCAGGTCAACGATAGGTTGATTGAATCCGGTGTTGCCAACCCCGATCGTGTCGCCCGTTACCAGATCGATGCGGTAGATGCGGTCGCGCAACGTGGGACTGATCCTGGGTGATGCCCAGAGCGCGCCTGTCAACGGCTCGAAGGCGAGTCCGGATATGGCGATCTTTGTTGTCAGGGCGAGGCTCGCAGCGCCGGTTGTCGTGTTGATGGCGTATATGCGCCCATCGGCAGCTGCAAGATACAATGCCCCGTCCGGTGAGAATTCCAGCCCCTTGAAATCCGACGGCGCGCCTGCCGGGAACGTGATGCGCTTCCGCGGAAACGCCTGTCCCGTCTCGCCGTCGATCTGCACAAGCTCCCAGCCAAGGGCGGAGGCAACGCCCCAGATCATACCGGTCTTCGGATGGACCCGGGCCCCGATGAGCGATCCGTAGTGTGCCGGGCCACGGAGGGCGAGAGTGGCTGCCGCCGTGTCTGCGAGATACACCCGCGAGCTGTCTGAAGTTCCGCCAAGCATGTAACAGACTCCCGGCTGTGCACCCCCGACGGTCGCGCCGCGCAGATAGGCATCGATGAGCGCGGAGATCGCAGAGGTGGTCGTAGCCTCCGACGCATTGAAGAGCACAACGATGCTCGCGCCCGTCCGCGGCAGATATCCCGTGATCGAAATGTACCCCATGATAGACCCGGTGTGTCCCCGCACCGGCTGCGTATAGTAGGCACCCTGTCGTATCCCCAGCCCGTAGCCATACCATCCGAACCCTGTGGCAGGCGCGGTGGTCGTCGGGATGAACCCTGTCAATTGTGTCAATGATGAAGGCGATATCACTGCACCTTCATGGAGCCCCTTCACCCAGCGTGCCATGTCTCCGGAGGTTGAGATGATCCCGCCGGCGGTCCACAGTGTGCTGAAGTGTGCGGTGACGGGCACCGACATGAAGTCGGCCCCGCTGCTCCAGGGATGTGCGATCGGCTCGGTGTGCGATTCATCGACCTCGAGATAGGTATCGTCGAGGGCGAGCGGTGTGAGGATGCGTTGGCGGATCTGCGAGGCGACGGAGTTCCCGGTGACGGCCTTGATGACCATCCCCAGCAGGATGTAGTTCGTGTTGCAGTAGCTGTAGGGGCCGCCCGGAAGGGCCTTGCGCGGACCAACGAAGTTCGCGATGATCTCTTCGGGCGACCAGTATCGTGTGGGGTCGGCGGAGACCGCCTGGCCCTGGGCACTCCCATCGTTCAGATAATCGAACAGTCCCGAGGTCATGTTCAGCAGCTGCCGGATCGTCACGGACATCGTGATGTTGTTCATGGTCGGGAGGTAGGTGCTCAGCGGTTCGTCGAGGCCGATCTTGCCCTCGTCCACAAGGCTGAGTACCGTCGTGCTGATGAACGCCTTGCTGTTGCTCGCGATGCCGAACATCATCGAAGGGTTGATGGCGATGGTCGGGTTCAGCGAGGAGATGCCGGATACGCCCTGCCAGACACCTTGTCCCGGGACCAGGACCGCCGCCGATACGCCTTTCACGCTTGAACTCTGCAGAGTGCGGGCGCTGTCCAGCGCGCGCTGCAGGGAGTAGGCGAGTGCCGGGTCGAATGCCATCCGGCCCTCGTTGTCAGGCGTAATGACGAACCAGCCCTGGCCGGGAGCGCCGGCGGGGAGTTCCTGCTGCGGCCCTGCCGGGGCAGCGGTGGCGCGCGACCGGGCTTCGTCGATCCGCCGCTCCTCCTGGGCGGATGCGAGCAGTGGCAGAGAGAGAGCAAGAACAACGAGGGAGAAGCGGTAGCCTGACCTCACAGATCCTCCTTGATACGAAGACGATACGTTGATCCGGGCGTAAACAGGATCACCCGAGCGGGGAGGTACACAGCGCAATGGCCACGGATCGTGGTGTCATGGTGCGGCGCCGCATCCCGTTGAAGCCAGTGCCTGGTGCGCGGAGTGGGGCGCTGATGGGTATACCGGCTGATCATGCAATATAGTGAACGGATCCCCTGCATTCAAACACAGCAGGATCCCGTTAGCAGGTCACCGTCCGCACTTCCTTCCCTTTGCGCTGCAGGATGTCCGTGAGCTGGCGGATGGCGCTCTTGCGCAGAAGGGATGAGGACGGGATGTGGAGCGATGCATAGGCGGAGTTCTCTGCCAGGCCCACCATGAACAGGACGCTGTCGGCTGCGAGGAGTTCCTGGGCGATCTGCGCCGCGCCGCTGACCGTCTCCGGCAGTCCGCCGCCCTCCGCTGTGGCCTGTGCAAGATATTCGGTGAGGCGGAGCAGCGTGAGTATCCCTTCCGTTGTCAGGTCCACGCCCTCGATGCGGCTCACCGGGGGAAGATCGTCGTGCTCTGAATGCAGTATGGGCCTCGCGGGAGCACCGAGATACATCGCCACGATCGATGCCGTGGTCCCGCCGCAGATGATCTTCCGTCCGGGTTGGTTCATGAAGAACGCCGCATGCTGGTCGTCGGTGGCCGCATCCACCGGTGGCCCGGTGAAAAGGGTGACGTGGCGGCCCCGGCGTGTGCGCACCACGAGGAGTGAGCAGTCGTCGCCCGGCTCTTCCCTGTATTGCCGCACGGTCTCGGTTGCCAGATCCCGCGCGATCGCCTTGGCATCGCTCTTCCGGAGCAGCAGGCTGCTGGTGATGCGCTTTCCAAGCGCCGCACGATCCCATGCCGCATTGTGGTGCGTTCCGGGACCCGCGCCGATGATCCCGTCGCTCATGCCGATGAGAAGGCAGTCGGGTCCCATCGTGAATGCCTGACGCGTGATGGTCAACGCGCCAATCTGCAGGTTCTCTCCTGCGTCCTGTTGCACCGAACTTCTGGAGAAATGGAGGATCGGCGGGTTACCGCAATTGGTGATGACGGTGTCGCCGGACTCCCTGTCGATATCGATCACCAGGAATGTGGCGTAGGCCTCGTTCGAGGTCGACTGCCGGGGGAGCGTGGCTGCGATGGCTTCCACGCACTCCTCCAGAGGAAGGCGCGCCGCAAGCATGCGGGTGAGGATCTCGACGATCAGCGTGGAGGCGACACTCGCCCGGATACCGTTCCCCAGCCCGTCCGACAGGATGCCAAGGAAACGCTCGGGCGTCCGGAGCATCCGGATCGTGTCGCCACAGACCTCTTGTCCATGCCGCGGGACGGACCAGGATTCCGATTCAATGAAGAGGGACATATCAGATCACTTCCCGCTTGAGCAGGGAGGTGAGGCGATGGAGGGCGATCTGTGACTCCGCCGTCGTCTCCCCGAGAAGCTGGGTGATGTTCTGGGCGATCTTCATCTGGTCCCTGATCACATGCGAGATCTCCTCGATGGCCTGCTCCTTGAAAAGGTCGACCTGCTTCATGCGCTTCCACTCGCTGGTCAGGTCTACCATGATCCCGGCAATGATACGTTCTTCCTTGACCGGGAACAGGAGGCGCCTGAGGAAGAGCCCATGGCGGGGGTACTCTTTTCCCTCGCCGGACCGGGGCTCATTTTTCTCCCATACCTCCCGGAATTCCTGGGCATCGTCCAGGATCCGGCTCAAAGGTAGCCCTACGATCTCCTTCTCCCGAACGTTGAAAAGTGAGCAAAATGAAGGGTTTACGAGGGTCACATGGAGGTCAGGATTGACCACAACCAGGCCATTCGGGTCGTGATCCCAGAGGATCTGCCAAAGGGAGGGTCTTTCGGACATAAAAAATTCTCCTTGATTTACGTCACAGCATGTGATATATTAATATCGATATATTTATATCGATACAATAATATCATATATCAGCTCCAAATCCAAACGAAAAAGAACAAGTACCCCGGAAAATCAAAATGTCCCCTGAAATGCTCGTTTCCCGCGCTGAAAAATTCTCGAAGGTCTGCGGGATCCTCGAACGCTTCGGTCATAAGCCAACGATGTTGATCCCGATCCTTCAGGCCGTACAGGAAGAATACCGCTATCTGCCCGAAGAAGTACTCAGTTTCATCGCTGCCACTCTGGACCTCCCCCCGGCCCGTGTTTTCGGGGCTGCCACGTTCTATGCCCACTTCGCCTTGAAGCCGAAGGGGCGGTATGTCATCAGGGTGTGTGATGGCACTGCCTGTCACGTGAAAGACTCCGAGCCCATCCTGAACAAGCTACGTACCGTGCTGGGTCTTGGCAAGGGGCAGCAGACCACCGAGGATATGGAATTCACCCTTGAAACGGTCTCGTGCCTGGGTGCATGCGGCCTGGCTCCGGTGGTGGTTGTGAACGAAGAAGTGCATTCCCTGATGACCCCCGAAAAGACCGAGGCCCTCGTGAACGGGTTGAAGGGGCGGAAAGAAGGGATGGCCGCGTAATGGAAACCCTCATGGAGCCTGTACGGCTGGAAGAGATCGCCGAAGAATACCGGCGCCGGTCCAGTGCCGTCGCTGCGCGCATCGTCCTGTGTGCCGGCACCGGGTGCATCGCCAACGGCGCGAACAAGGTCTTCGCAATGTTCAAGACCGTCCTCGAGGCGAAAGGCCTCGATGTGTACGTCGATCTGAAGATGGTGGAAGAGGACAAGGCAGGGTTTCACCTCTCGGAAAGCGGCTGCCAGGGCTTCTGCCAGATGGGTCCGCTTGTGACCGTGCTGCCGGACAACATCATGTACACGCGCGTCAAGGCAGCCGACGTTGCCGAGATCATCGAAGAGACGGTCATCAACAAGCGTCCGGTCACACGCCTGCTGTACAAGGACCCGGCAACGAAAGAGGTCTGTCGCGGTACCGGCGACATCCCGTTCTACACACAGCAGAAGCGGATGCTGCTGAAGATGTGCGGACAGATCGATCCGGGTGACATCAACGAGTACATCGCGCTGGGCGGGTATGCGGGTGCGCGACGTGCACACCTCGAGCTCTCCGCCGATGACGTCACCCGCATCGTGGAGGACTCCGGCCTGCGCGGCCGTGGGGGCGGGGGGTTCCCGACGGGTCGCAAGTGGCGTGCTGCCGCAGCGCAGCCGCCGGGAAAGAAGTATGTGATCTGCAACGGCGACGAAGGGGATCCGGGTGCCTTCATGGACCGGAGCGTAATGGAAGGGAATCCGCACAGCGTGATCGAAGGCATGCTCATCGCCGCGCGTGCGATCGGGGCCGATGAAGGATATGTCTACGTCCGGGCGGAATACCCGCTCGCCGTGAAGCGCATGCGCGCGGCAGTGGAGATCGCGGGATCGCTCGGCATCCTGGGCGAGAGCGTGTTCGGCTCTGGCCGTCCGTTCCGCATCAATGTGATGGAGGGTGCCGGGGCATTCGTGTGCGGTGAAGAGACGGCGCTGATGGCGTCCATCGAAGGGCGGCGCGGCATGCCGGCCCCGAAGCCGCCGTTCCCGGCGGAGTGCGGACTCTTCGGCAAGCCGACCATCATCAATAACGTGGAGACCCTGGCATCGGTCCCGATCGTGATCTCGCTCGGCGCAGAACAGTTCCGTGCCACCGGCACGAAGGCCTCGCCGGGAACCAAGACGTTCGCGCTCACGGGGCATGTCGCGAACACCGGACTGATCGAAGTTCCGTTCGGCACATCATTGCGGACCATCATCTTTGACATTGGAGGAGGCGTGACGACGAGGCGCGGGCCCGGAAAGCCGGAGGACTTCAAGGCAGTGCAGATCGGTGGGCCATCAGGCGCATGCCTCTCGCCGCGGTATCTCGACCTTCCGCTCGAGTTCGACTCGCTCAAGGCGATCAATGCCATGGTCGGGTCGGGCGGACTCGTGGTGATGAATCAGGATACCTGCATGGTGCAGGTGGCGCGGTTCTTCATGCAGTTCACCCAGAGCGAATCCTGCGGCAAGTGTGTCCTGTGCCGCGAGGGGACCTATCAGATGCTCGTCCTCCTCGATGATATCATCGAAGGGCGTGCGGACGAGCGGACGATCGGACTTCTGGAGAGCGTCGCCCGGGCTGTCGGCACCGGTTCCCTGTGTGGCCTCGGCAAATCCGCGCCCAATCCGGTGCTGTCCATCCTGCGCGACTTCCGCGGGGAGTTCGATGCGCATATCGCGCACAAGCGCTGCCCTGCGAACAAGTGCACCGCGCTCATCCGCCCCAGCATCGTTGCGTCCAAGTGCCGCGGCTGCGGTCTGTGCGTCAAGTCCTGCCCGACCGGTGCCATCACCGGCGAGCGGAAGCAAGCGCACATCATCAACGAGGCCCTCTGCATCCGTTGCGGTGCATGCCTCACGACCTGCAAACTTGGCGCGATAGCGTGAGGACACCATGGAACAGACATCATCACCAACACCATCATTGACCATCAACGGCCGCAAGGTCTATTACAACAACGAACGCAACCTGCTCGAAGTGATCCGGAAGGCGAACATCGAGCTGCCCACGTTCTGCTACCATTCTGAACTCAGCGTGTACGGCGCATGCCGCCTGTGCGTCGTGGACATCGAAGGGCGCGGGATCGTCACGTCGTGCTCCACACGTCCGGAGCCGGGCATGAAGGTCCAGACCTCCACCGAAACGCTCCGGGAAGTGCGCAAGGTGAGCCTCGAGCTCCTCCTCGCGCGCCACAACATGTCGTGCACGTCGTGCCTCAAGAGCGCCTCCTGCCGTCTGCAGGAGGTCTCCCGCAAGCTCGGCGTGACGGAGATCCGATTCAAGAAGAGTGAAGAAGTGCATCCCATGGACACCACGGCGGCAGGCATCACGCGCGACCCGAATAAGTGCATCCTGTGCGGCGATTGTGTGCGGGCCTGCAACGAGATCCAGGGGATCGGCGCGATCGATTTCGCCTACCGGGGCCATGCCATGCAGGTCGTGCCGAGCCTCGGCAAAGGGCTGGGCGAGGTGACCTGCGTCGAGTGTGGACAGTGCGCACGTGTCTGTCCGACCGGCGCTCTCACGCCGCGCTCCGAGATCGACAGGGTATGGAAGGTGCTGGAAGACAAGAAGAAGTACGTCGTGGTGCAGGTGGCTCCGGCCGTGCGTGTGGCACTGGGCGAGTTGTTCGGGATCGAGAGCGGCAAGGACGTGACCGGACAGATGGTGAGCGCGCTGCGCATGCTCGGATTCAAGAAAGTGTTCGATACGGCGTATGCGGCAGACCTGACCATCATGGAAGAGACGGCGGAGTTCGTGAAGCGGATGGAGAAGGGCGAGAACCTGCCGCTCATCACCTCCTGCTGCCCGGGATGGGTGAAGTTCGCGGAATTCAAGTTCCCGCAGCTCCTGGACAACGTCTCGACCTGCCGTTCGCCCCAGCAGATGCTCGGGTCGGTGGTGAAGGACACGCTCCCGAAGGAACTGGAGATCGCGCGCGAAGACCTGATCATGGTATCGGTCATGCCCTGTACCGCCAAGAAGGGCGAGGCCGCCCGTCCGGAGTTCGCCGTGGACGGCGTGAAGGACGTGGACATCGTGATCACCACCCAGGAACTGGGGGTGATGATCCAGCAACTCGGACTCAAGTTCGCGTCGCTGACACCGGAATCCTTCGACATGCCGTTCGGCTTCAAGACGGGCGCCGGGGTGATCTTCGGCAACAGCGGTGGCGTGAGTGAAGCCGTGGTGCGGTACGCTGCGGAAGTACTCGGCGGCAAGCCTTTGGCGCAGGACGACGTGATGGAAGTGCGTGGCGAGAATGGCATCCGCAACGTGAGCGTCATGCTGGGTGACCGGGAGCTCCGTCTGGCCGTGGTGCATGGTTTGCGGAACGCGAAGCGCCTGCTCAATGATGTGAAGAAGGGCAAGGTGGCCGTGGACTTCATCGAGGTCATGGCATGTCCGGGCGGCTGCGTGGGTGGAGGTGGCCAGCCGGTGAGTCTCGAACCGGCGGTGCGGAAGTCGCGTGCGAAGGGGCTGTACAGCGCAGACAAGGCGTTGCAGCTCAGGCGTTCGCAGGATAATCCGTATCTGAGCCGCGTCCATGGGGAGCACCATCACCATCTGCACACAACGTACACGGACCGCTCCGAAGCGTTCGAAGGGGAGGTGAGTCTCTCGCGGTGTGACACCGAGGATTCGGTCGAGCTGAAGATCTGTCTCGGCCCCTTGTGCCTCTCGCGTGGATCGGACGAGCTGTTGAATGCCGTGGTCGACCGGATCGCGGAGGACGGGTTGGTGGGGAAGGTGCATGTCGTCGCCCACACGCGCGTCGACCCCTGCGAGCATCCTGTGACCGCGGCGATCGACGACGAGGAGATCGCGCATGCGACGGTGGAGAGCATCATGGGGGCGCTGCACGAGAGGCTGGAAGTTGTGAGGGCCCACTAGGCAAGCGGGGCAACGGGCAGAAGCGGTGAATCCGGGGGAAAGGCCGGGTCCTGGTGGTGGGGCAGGATCTGGCCTTTTCCTCATGCTGTTGACCCCCGCGAAGCGGGGTCCGGCCGCCTCTTGTACCTCCATCGTGAACCAGGATGGGTTGATTCCGGCGGTTGTGTTGACTATCTTTGGTTGTTCAGGAGTGCCCTCCGGTAATGGTATCCCTGAACGCTATCTGGACCCCGGGGGAGTTCATCCACGATGTGCGCTGCTCGTAGTGCCCCCGTTCCGTGAGATATCCATTGCCGCAAGAAAGCGCGGCGATGAGAATTTCAGCAAGGAACTCTTCAATGCCGATCTCGCCGTTGACCTTATTGGCCCGCCATCTCAGATCCACGCTCTCGGGCCACACCATTCTGGTTGTCATGTTGCCATTGATGTCATTGCTCTTCATGTCGTGCAAGGATCCTGCCGGACCGGAGGCGGTCGCGTCTTCCGGGGACGTGGGGTTCGGATTGCCTTTCGTCGTAGGCACGACGTGGACGTACAATTTCACCGAATCGTACCATGAGAAGGATTACTACTACCGGACGCAGAAGGGTGTCCATGTCTGGCGCCTGACGGGGGTGGATGGAACGGGTATTCCCCGAACGTACACGTTCACGTCGGAAGCGGTGGACACCGTGCACATCGCTCAGCGGACAGGGCCGAACGGCTCGATTCAGGAGACGACATACATGTTCCGGAGCGATGTTCCGTTCACCGCGACGGTCTCGAACGATTCCATCACATTCCGGTGGTCAGGGTCTCTCGGGTATGTGAGCTATGAAGCAGAGCGTCTGGCCCGTGCAGCCGATAATGGGGCAGCATCGGTCACTGTGGCTGGCACGAGCGGGGGGGCCATTGCGTATAGCGCGGTCTATGAGCGTGGCATTGGTCTCCGATCATTCCAGCAGAGCCTTTCGGCGATGAGTGCATCATACAGCGTGTCGCTGGCCTTTGTCTCGGTCAAGACACCATAGTGGCGTTATGCTAACCGTGGTACTCCGGGCTCATGGGGCTGCGGCTCGAAGTGCAACTGTGCTCGTGATCGGCCGTATCATGGACAGCACACAACCTCTGGTTTCACTACTTGACAATATTCCATGAGATCCCTCAGTCTCTCTTTTATCCTTCTGTTCGCCCCGTGTGTCGGGGCGGCGTCGATCACCGATTCATCGGATGTCCCGGGCCTTGGGCACTGGGGACTGATGGCCGGCAACAGCGGCATCAGTTTCGGTAACGGCCAGGACATGAATGGCATACGCTTCGCCTGGCGCGATGGCGCGTTCGTCCGCGTGGACGGCATCAATCTCTCCCTCTGGAAACCCTACAACGAACCCCGGGGCGAGGTGAACGGATTCTCATTCGGCGTCCTCGCCGCGGCAGGGCAAGAAATGAACGGCATCACCGCCGGCATCGGTGGGGTGGTCGCCACCGGCGACCTCACAGGATTGAACATGGGGGGCCTGGGGATGGTGTCGGGAGGTGACGCCACCGGAATCAACCTCGGAGGCCTTGGGACTGTTGCCATGGGCAACATGACCGGGATGAATTTCGGGGGCTCGGCCTGATCTCTCAGGGCTCGATGAGCGGCATCAACATCGGCGGGCTCGGGCTGGTGAGCCAGAAAGAGATGACGGGTATCAATCTCGGGGGGCTCGGCACCGTATCGCAGGGCGCGATGACAGGCATCAATGCCGGCGGACTCGGCCTTGTGTCGCAGGGGAACATGTCAGGGATCAATTATGGGACGCTCGGCACGGTTGCGCAGGGCAACATGAGCGGGATCTCGTTTGGAGGCCTCGGGTTGGTTACACAGGGGAGCATGACCGGCATCTCGGTGGCAGGGCTCGGCCTCGTGGGCAAAGGAGGTATCACCGGGGTATCGTTCTCAGGCCTTGGACTCGTGGCAGGAGAGGGGAGCATCACCGGGGTGAGCGTAACCGGGCTCGGGCTGGTGTCGGGGAATGCGATCACAGGGGTCTCTGCGACGGCGGGCATGGTGCGTGCGCAGGGCAGCATCACCGGCGTGACATTCGCCGGATACCGCATGAAGGCGCCGGAGATCACCGGCCTCAATGTTGCGATCGGATGGACCGATGCGAACATCCTGAGCGGCCTGAGCTGTGCGGCCTACCACCGGACCGCCGAACTGCAGAAGGGTCTGGTCATTGGCGTGTTCAATAATGCGGAAGATCTGCAAGGCATCCAGATCGGTATCCTGAACCATGTGGAGTCCAATCCCGCATGGGCCCGATGGCTGCCGCTGATCAACGCGCGGTTCTGAGTGTGACGTGCGTTGCCGCTTCCGCTGGAACTTGTCATACGCGGTTCGTACCTTGGCTGTGAGTCAAGCAGGGATCGGTCCAGGAATTTTGGGGGGCATATGGTATTCTTCGACGATAGTCACGCCATCGAAACGGCACTTCAGAGTTCGATACAAGCTGCGACGACTGTTCAGCGCATGGTCGCGCCTGTCGCGATCCTCATCCTCTCACTTGCCACATTCTCGTGCACGAGCGATGATGGCATTGCTCCGGATCAGGGGATCCCACCTGTCGTCACGCATTCTTCCATAAGAATTCTCTCGCCGCAAACGGCTGAAGTCACCGGACTCGTGAAGACCAAAGACCGCGCTGCGATCTTCCTCGTTGAATATGGTCCTACGAACAGTTATGGCATGCGGACGAAGAATATTGCGCTCCCCCCTGACACCGCAGCACGCGAAGTGCGGGATACGGTCAGCGGCCTTACTCCGGGCTCTCTGGTTCACTTCCGTGTGCTGGCTTCCTCCCCGGCGGGTTCGGCGACGGGGCCCGATAAGGCCGTGACGATGCCCGACTATCCGGTCGAGTTCAACATTCCTCTGGCTGTTGGCACGGAGTGGACGTACGGCTACACGTACCGTTGGAATGTGCAGGATCACGAATACAAGAATATCACCGGCATCCATACCTGGCGTCTCCTTTCCGCTGACACCACCAGCATGCCCCGCACATACGGATTCGTGGCACATAAGGTGGACAGCGTCTGGCACCGCACAAGAGACGGGCGGACGGGTGGTTATATCGACACGTCATACCATGTCGTGCAAGATATCCCCTTTACCGCGAGGGTCTCGGTGGATTCGATCACGATCCAATGGCCGGCAACCATCGCCCAGGGATCCATTCCCGTGGATCGCATCCTCCGCTTCGTGGACAAGGGGCCTGGTTGTTGCGGCGTGCACTCACCGTGATCCCGCCGGCGCGCGCGTCGTCGAACGCCCCGTGGTCACTTCGGATTCCATGCTGCTGGATGTTGTGCAGCGGCAGACATTCAGATACTTCTGGGACTATGCCCACCCCGTGAGCGGCATGGCGCGTGAACGGAGCAACCGGACCTTCGGCTATGGCGACGAAGTCGTTGCCGTCGGCGGAACGGGCTTCGGCGTGATGGGTGTGATCGTGGCGACCGAGAGGGGATGGATCGGCCGTGATACCGCGGCAGCATTCCTTCTGAAGATCGTACGCTTCCTGCAGGCGGCACCATCGTACCACGGTGCCTACCCCCACTGGATGGATGGCGCCTCCGGGGCGACCATTCCGTTCAGTGATCACGATGACGGCGCCGACCTTGTGGAGACTTCGTACCTCTTTCAAGGATTGCTGTGCGTCCGCCAATACTTCGACCGTCCGGACAGCACAGAGTCCGCCCTCCGTGCCAGCATCAATTTCCTGTGGGACCGCGTCGAATGGAACTGGTTCACCCGCGGCGGAACGGACAGCCTGTACTGGCACTGGAGTCCGAAGTTCGGATGGGCAATGAACATGCCCATCCGTGGGTTCAATGAATGCCTCATCACCTACGTGCTCGCGGCGTCCGGAACGAAGCACCCCATCGATAGCACCGCGTATCATCACTGCTGGGCCGGAGGTGAAGACTTCCGGAACGGAAAGTCCTACTACGGTATTCCGCTCGAGCTCGGGTTCGACTACGGCGGGCCGCTCTTCTTCACGCACTACTCGTTCCTCGGTCTGGACCCGCGCGGACTCAGCGACCGGTACGCCGACTACTGGGAGCGGAACCGGAATCACGCGCTCATCAACCGTGAGCATTGTGTCCGGAACCCACATGGATTCAAAGGATATAGTGACTCGTGCTGGGGGCTGACCTCGAGCGATTCGTACGTCGCCTATGTTGCGCATTCACCCACCGACGACAATGGCACGATATCACCGACGGCAGCGTTGAGTTCATTCCCGTATACACCCGAATACTCCATGCAGGCGTTGAGACATTTCTATCACACGCGCGGCGGTGAGATCTGGACCGCGTATGGTTTCGCGGATGCATTCAACGATACTGAAGAATGGGTGTCGGATGGGCACCTTGCGATCGACCAGGGACCGATCATCGGGATGATCGAGAACCACCGTACGGGCCTGCTCTGGCGGCTGTTCATGACGTGTCCGGAAGTACAGCAAGGACTGCGGAAGCTTGACTTCCGCAGTCCTTGGCTCACACCGGCCGCGGCACGAGGTTCGCTCCGATACCCCTCGCATGTGTCCGGTTGATTATTTCCGTCGATCTTGGTTGATTGAAGAAGCGACGTCACCCCGAGATCTGTCCCCCCTGATCGCAGCATCCCGGACCAGACACCGTCGCCCGGGTTCCTGCGCCCCGGTTCCACCATCATTTTCCTGAGGGACCATGACACTCGACCTCATCATCATCGGTGCAGGGCCGGCTGGTATCAGCATGGCGTCGGAAGCACGTGCGGCCGGTGTGCCCGCCGAACGTATGCTCGTTCTCGAAAAAGCCGCCGAGCACTCGTTCACGCTGAAGAAGTACTACCCCGACAACAAGCTCGTCACTGCCAACTACAAAGGATTCGAAGCCGCGTGCACGGGCGTACTCTGCATCCCTGACCTCTCCAAATCCGAGACCATCACCTACCTGACAAGGCGCTCGTCGAGAATGGCATCCGGTGCACTATGGGGAAACAGTGCGAAGCTGGCGCAGGATACCGCCACGGGGGTATTCACCCTCTCGACCGACAAACGTGACTACACCGCAAAGGTCGTGGTGATCGCCATCGGCATCCTCGGCAAGCCGAACAAACCTGACTACCCATTGCCCCGGACCCTGACATCCCGATTGCTGTTCGATGTGACCAGCACGGAGATCAAGGGCGACAACGTGCTCGTCGTTGGGGGCGGCGACAGTGCTTCGGAATATTGCCAGTATCTCGCGCAGCAGGGGAATACGGTCACCCTGAGCTATCGTCGCGATTCATTCCCCCGCATGAACTCCATCAACCGGGCAAGCCTTCTCTCGCTCGGTGAACGCGGCAACGTGCGGCTCATGCTCGGGTCAGATATCGAGACCGTGAAGGACAATGCGGGCAAACCCATCGTCCATTTCAACGGCGGTACACAGGAACAGTTCGATTACGTCGTGTATGCGCTGGGCGGGTCCACCCCGGAGAATTTCCTGAAGATGATCGGCATCGCCTTCGATGGGCCGGCACCCGTGCTCAAAGAGGGTCACGAGACGAGTGTCCCGGGATTGTTTCTCGTCGGGGACCTCAGCGCCGGGAGCAAGGGAGGGTCCATCATCTGGGCCTTCAATAGCGCGAACACGGCGATGCGGAAGATCTGTGACGACTATCTGGGATGCACGGTTGAACCCCTTCCTGGAGACAACACATCATCATGAAACGATCCTTCCTCGCCGCATGCCTTGTTGCTTCTGCGGCGGCGGCCGCATGCGCTGCTCCGTGGATCCGTGTGAATCAACTGGGCTATCTCCCCGGGGCCATCAAAGTGGCGGTCCTTGTTGATACCGCTGCCGGCACACCCTGTGGCGGGTTCGAGGTCCTTGATGTGCTCACCGGGCGCGTGGAGCTGTCCTCGAAGAAAACGCAGCAGTGCGGCCCCTATGGTCCGTTCCGCAGCTCGTGGCGGCTCAACTTCTCCCGGCTTTCCACCCCCGGCTCGTACGTCATCTCTGCCGGTGGGGTCCGGTCCCCGGCCTTCCGGATCGCTCCCGATGTGTACGACGGCACTGCCGACTTCCTTCTGCGGTACATGCGTCAGCAGCGGTGCGGCGACAATCCCTTCCTGAACGATTCCTGCCACACGCGGGATGGCTATGTCATCTACGGTCCACAGGACGCTTCAGCGTATGTGGATGTAGTCGGAGGTTGGCATGATGCTTCTGATTATCTGCAGTATGTCACCACCTCTGCCAATGCCGTCGTGCAGATGCTCTTTGCCTATGAGCAGAATCCCGGCTCGTTCGCAGACCGGTATCGGTCCGACGGGCGTCCGGGCGCAAATGGTGTGGCAGATATCCTCGATGAGTCGCGATGGGGATTGACCTGGCTCCTCAAGATGAACCCCGCTCCCGGCGTGATGTATAACCAGATCGCCGACGACAGAGACCATCGGGGGTTCCGTTTGCCGACACTGGATACGGTCAGCTACGGGCGGGGGATCGAACGTCCTGTCTATCTCTGCACCGGAAAGCCGCAGGGTTTGTACCAGTATCAGAATCGCACCACCGGGATCGCATCCACTGCCGGGAAATTCGCCTCCGCCTTCGCTCTCGCGAGCATCATCCTTCACCGGTCCGACAGCGCGTTCGCCCGGATGCTTGCCGTGAAGGCGGCGGAGGCATATGCCTACGGAGCCGAACATCCGGGTGTCTGTCAGACCGCGCCATGCCGCGCCCCGTACTTCTACGAAGAAGACAACTGGGCAGACGACATGCAGCTTGCGGCTGCCCAGATGTTCCGGTTGACCAGAGAACCGCGGTACAGGCAGGACGCGATGAAGTTCGCAGCGGTGGAACCCGTGACTCCATGGATGGGGGCCGATGCTGCCCGGCATTATCAATGGTACCCGTTCGTCAACCTCGGACACTTCTATGGGGTACGGGGGGCAGGGGATCGGCGCACGTTGACCGGCTATATCAAAGAAGGGCTCGAGCGGGTGTATCAACGCGGGAAGGGGACGCCATTCCTGTTCGGTGTTCCATTCATCTGGTGCTCGAACAATCTGGTGAGCGCCATGCTGACGCAGGCACGTGTGTACCGCACGGAGACCGGCGACGGGAGGTACGCTGAAATGGAGGCGGCGCTCCGCGACTGGCTCTTCGGCTGCAATCCGTGGGGGACCAGCATGATCGTCGGCCTGCCCCGTGAGGGTGTGTCGCCGCGGGATCCGCATTCGGCATTCACGCATGTGAGCGGTTTGCCCATCGACGGGGGATTGGTGGATGGACCGGTGTACGGAAGGATCTTTGCGAGCCTGAAGGGTGTACGCCTCGCCGATGCCGATGAGTTCGCTCCGTTCCAGTCGGACCTTGCCGTGTACCACGACGACTGGGCCGATTACTCAACCAACGAACCGACGATGGACGGCACGGCAAGCCTGACATACTACCTGTCGGGCCTGCAGAAGGATGGTGCTTCGGAGCGCACGCATGCGGTGATGAGTCATGGTGCGATCACCCGGTTGGACACGACCAGGCGCTTCGTGCATCTCGTCTTCACCGGACACGAGTTCGCCAACGGGGGCGAGACCATACGCCGGACGTTGAGGTCGGCGGGGGTCAAAGCTTCCTTCTTTCTTACGGGAGATTTCTACCGCACGCCTGAATTCGCGAGCCTGATCAAGGGATTGAAACGTGATGGGCACTATCTCGGGGCGCATTCTGACAAGCATCTGCTCTATGCCACCTGGGAAGACCGCGATTCGCTGTTGGTCACACGGGAAGAGTTCGAGAAGGATGTCCGCGACAACTACCGCGCGATGGAAGCGCACGGCGTGCGGCGTGAGGATGCTCCGTTCTTTTTGCCGCCGTACGAGTGGTACAACGCACGGATCGCGACATGGACCTCTGCACTCGGGCTTACACTCATCAACTTCACGCCCGGGACCCTGTCCAACGCCGATTACACGACCCCTTCCATGGGGGTGCGATACATCTCCTCGGACAGCATCATGCGCCGCATCCGGCAGTGTGAGAGCGGGTCTCCGTCGGGGCTGAGCGGACACCTTCTTCTTCTGCACATCGGCACGCATCCCTCGCGGACGGACCTCTTTGCCGACCGCCTTGGCGAGCTGATCCTCGCTCTGAAGAGGAAGGGGTACACCTTCAGCCGGCTGTAGTCCCGATACGTTCGGCCTCAGCGATCCGCGCCACGATGCATGGGGCCATCCCACCACGCATGGTTTTTACCTTTCGTTCGCTCAGACGTATCATCAGTACATGGCAACAATACCCCTCATGAATGAACCGGCAGGCGCGGAAAGTCCCCTCGATCTTCTCCGTGCGGTACAGGGCGGAGATCGCGAAGCATTCGCCGCGCTCGTGCGCGCACATCAGCCGTACGCCTATGCACTTGCGATGAGGTTCGTCTGGGATCATGCGGAAGCCGAAGACGTCGTGCAGGAATCCTTCATCCGGGTCTGGCAACACTGCTCGTCATTCAGCGGAGAGGCGAAATTCACGACATGGCTGTATAGCATCGTGACCCGTGTGGCCATGGATAGGATACGGCGGAGGAAGCGATGGAGCCTGTTGCTCGTGAGGGGAGACGGGCAGGAGCAGGAGCCGGCAGGGCAGAGCACTGCCGAGACTGCGCTGCACAACGCCCAGGCGGTCGACCGGGTCCGTGCGCTCACGGAGAAGTTGCCGCATGTGCAGCGGATGGTCTTCACCCTGCGTGACCTGCAGGACCTGCCGGTGGAGGAGGTCGTCCGGATCACCGGGATGTCCGCGGCGTCGATCAAAGCGAATCTCTGTCATGCACGCAAACGGATGAGGGATCTCCTGCGTGCGTACGGGATCAATGAAGAAAGGTAGCCCATGTCGTGCAGGCAGTATCAACGGATGCTCTTGAGCAGAGAGGGAGAGTTGTCCCCGGCTGAAGAGGCGGAGCTCATGTCCCATCTTGCAGGATGCGCCTCGTGTGCCCGGGAGGCAGCGCGAAGCAGCGAGATCGAGACGGCGGTTCGCGCCATGCGCACTCTCCCTGTTGTCCCCGGGGATCCCGATGGCCTCACGGACCGGATCGTTCGTGCCATCGGACACCCGGGATCGCACGTCCGGGGTGTGCACCGCCTCCGATCGATGGGCAGGATCATCGATCACGCATCCATGCCGGCGATGAGCTTCGCAGCGGCAGCGATGCTGCTCCTGGTCGTCGTGTCCGGACTGTGGCACGTGGCCATCATTCTCGGCGAAGTGCAGCAACTGGAGGCGCGGCAGTCCCTTCCGGTGTCCGGGGACCGTCCGGTGCCCACGGTATGCTATGCCGTGGATGTGGAGTGGGCGGCGGAAGCCCTCGGGCCTGACATCGTGTATGCGGCGCGCTCTCACGCTGCCGGGAGTACGATCCTCCTCTCTGAACGGATGGTAGCAATGGCCAGGGAAGGCGGGACGTCCACACCGTCGTACCTTTCCCGCTGGAACCTCTCTCCCCGCGTCACGGAGCAGATCAGATCATGGCGGATCGATATGCCTTCAATGATCCGCCCTGTTGTTTCATTTCGTCATGCAGAAGGAGTATGAATGATGAACGCAACACGATTCGCGCACGGAGCTCTTCTGACATCGTTGCTGGCACTCTTTGCGGGGTGTCTCGAGATCGAAACCACGACAACGGTCCTTCCCGACGGGACGATCCGGAGGGTGATCCGGACGTCCGGTGATTCGTCCGAGGTCTTCAAAGACAAGGGGATCTTCGTCACAGATCCGGGTTGGGAAGCCGTGACACGGAAAACCGATACGACCTGGGAGTCTGTTGTGACACGGGACTTTGCGAATGTGCAGGAGTTCCAGGAGGCCTTGAATAGGGGCGGTGACAGGGCGCTTCGCATCCGCGTGTCATTAGAGAAGCACTTCGCGTGGTTCACCACGACCTTCGAGTATCGAGAGACCATCGCGTGTTACAATCAATTCCACGCCGTTCCGCTCTCGAAGTATCTCACGGCGGAGGAGCAGGATTTTCTCATCCGTCACGAGATCGAAAAGGCGACCTTCACCTTCGGCGGGGACAGTCTCCGACTCAAGAATGTGTCGGAGCTCACCGAGGAATGGGACCACCGGAACAAGTTCGAGGCCTATCACGCGCGGTTCATGGAAGGCGTGCGCGCACGGAACGATGAGGCCCTTGTTGCCTTGCTTACCCCCGCGGTGACGGAGAGCCTGTACATGCTGACCCGGGATGCGATCAATGGGGGAAACCTCGATACCATCCCGGCGATCTACGCCTCCGTGCTTGGGGCACCGGGGGTTCGCGAGGTGTTCGCTTCCCGGCGTACGTCGTTCGACCAGTTCGCGCAGGCCCTGGCGTTTCAGCAGGAGATGATGATGTGCGGGTACAAACGCGCATCGATCGAAATGCCCGGACTGCTCACCGGTACCAATGCCCGGAGCATTGAAGGAAACCGGGTTGTCTGGGAGGAGTTTCTGGGGGCGGCCTACATCACCGACCATACCATGTGGGCGACCTCCCGGGTGATCAACTGGTGGGCGGTCATCCTCACAGGTGGCGTGATCGCCGTCCTGGCAGCGATCCCCTTGCTCGCGCTTCTCCGTGCCCGCCGGAGAGAGCGTGTTGGGCTTTGACCGCCAGCGGCGAGAGATTTCGCTGGAATCCGAGTCGCGTATTGCGTACTCTTCGCTTTCAAGAGCCAGAGGAGGGCGCGTGATGATGGGCCGTACATTGACGCCGGAAGAGCTCCGGACATATCAGGATCAGGGATTCGTGGTCATTCCCGGGCTCCTGTCTCCGGACGAGGTGGAGCGATTCGTTGCGTATGACGCTGCGCAGGACAAGGAAGCAAGGAACCATCTGGACAACCACAAGCGGGATGCGGAGTGGAAGCGCATCGCCACGCATCCGAACATCGCCGGCATCGCCCGGCAGATCCTCGGTGCCCCGCCGTTCATCGTCCAGACCATGTACCTCGAAAAGCATGCCGGCGAAGAGGCAAAAGGTACAGCCCCGCATCAGGACACCCATTACCTCCCGAATGAGCCCAACACGTTGATGGCCTGCTGGATTGCGCTCAGCGATACCGATCAGGAAAACGGCGGGTTGTGCGTGGCTCCCGGAAGTCATACCCGGGGCCTCCTGGGCACGCACAAAGCCACGTCCATGAAAGATCATCAGGTGTGGGAGACCGAGCACCTCCTGCGGGACAGGAGCGGAAAGGAATGGACGGAGCGCTTCTACTCGTTCGAGATCGACGGGCTGGATCGCTCGCAACTCAGGTTTCTTGCCGTTCCTAAAGGCGGGGGAGTGTTCTTTAGCGGCATGACCATCCACGGGTCCTACGCCAACGTGTCAAAGGACCGTGTCCGACGGGCATTTGCGACGCATTACGTGGCGGAAGGGACATGGGTCCTCCGGGCTGACGTGCAGGCGACGGTAGCCGCGTTCTAGCGGCGCTCGGGCGTACGCCGCCCAATGCAGTGCAGGCACCGGCCATGCTTTCCTGCTAACTTTTCAGGAGGCAGATCCCTCCTATATCCATGAGGACGGAATCCGCACACAGGGGAGAGGTGGACCGGAGGGGAGGAGAGATCACCGCGGCGCTCATCACCGAGATGACGCCGCTGCTTCGCGCCTATTGCAGCCGCTACCTTCCTGACCATTCCCTCGCCGAGGATGCTGTTCAGCAAACATTCGAGATCGCCCTCCGGTCCGTTCAGGAACTGCGCGATCCGCACCACGTCCGGGCGTGGCTCTATGCCATCGCCCGCAACGAATCACTCCGGCTGCTTCGCGCACATGCCGTCTCCCCGCAGCTCGAAGAGCAACCCGACCCGCTGACACCGTCTCCCGAAGCGCAGAGCATCTCATCGGACATCATCGGCGCCATCGGCGCGGGGCTCGACACGCTGCCGACGCTGTACCGTCAGGCCGTGGTCCTGCGCGATGTGGAAGGGTTCACGTACGCCGAGATCGCAGAGGCAACCGGTGCCACTCTTGCTGCAGTGAAGTTCAGGATCTACAAAGGGCGCGAGATGCTGATGGAACGGCTCGCCCCCGTGCTGAAAGAATGGAGGACCCCATGACATGCAATGAGTACAGGGAAGCCACCAGTGCGTGGTACGATGGTGAGGTGGCCGGGATGGAATTCGCAGATCTGATCGAGCATGTCCACGCATGTCCGGCATGCAGGCACTACATGGCGCATCTTCCCGGACAGGCCGCGCTTCTTCGCCGCCATCCCGTTCCGGTGGGAGGGGCACAGATTGGATCGGGCATGCGCTCGCCGAAAAGTCTGTTCGGAGACCGCTTCAATGCCCCGCTGGCGGTCGCGGCAGCGATCATTCTTGTCATTCTCACCGTTGCCATTCAAGGGAATCTTCAGGGGCGGCCGACATACGATCCGGGTTACTCTGAGCAGCGCGTGTCCATGCAACATCCAGCGGGGGGGCGATGAATCTCTCACGTGATCTCAGGTCGGCGCTCCTGAAAGCGGCGATCGTCGTCGTCCTGACCGTGATCTTCTCCTGGCTCGTCTGGCCGTTCGGGAAGATCGTGCTGCTGGTTCTTCTGCCCCTGCTCCTGTTCGTCTTTTTGCTCATGTTTATGCCGGTCAAGATGTCACCCGCCGTCCGACTCGTCACATCGATCGGAGTGTTTGGTGCATTTCTCGTGCTCCGCAAGGTCCTTGCGTCGAGTTCGTTCGTCCGGGGGCTCCTCACATCTCTGGTAGGCGTGGGCCCGCCTGTCCCCTCATTGGAGACGGCGTCTCTGGTGATCGCGTTGATCTGGCTCGCCGGGCAGATGGTGCTCGTCGTTGTGACTGACAGGTTTCGATCGGGCATCGCTGGAGCGGTCGAATCATTCCTTGCGGAACGGGGATTCGCCGCGCTCATCCGTTCAGTTGCCCGCGGTGAGTTCGGAGCCACGTCTGCGCTCTGGATCAGCGGACTCAGGTGGGGGATACTCATCCTCGTCGGGTGCCTGCTCCTGACCAGATCCGGGTCGTTGGATCAACTAGAAGAGAACGTTGTTCTCCCGCTCAGCCGCTTGTCTGCCGTACCCGGTGCGTCAGCAAGCATGGTCGTAACGTTGACGACGCCCGATAACAATGCCCGCCAATTTCTCGAGACTGCACTTGAACTCAATGCGCGATTCAGGGAGGGAGGTGCTGCCGTCGTGTGCTTCCCTGCGAGGGTCATGAGGGACTCGACAACCCGTTCTCTGGCAGATTCGCTCATCGCATCGGGGGCAGTGCTCTTCGACAGAGGACAGTTCGATCCGCGATATGCCATGGTCGGCCACAGTTGGAACTTCCTACGCTTCCGGAGCATTGACTTTTCCTGGTCACATAGCACACCGGTGGTCCACCCATCGCTCCTCGCTGCGGCTCGTTACCTGAAACTTCCCGTGCGTGTCCCACCGAGTATGAGCAGTTCCTTCATCTTGATGCCCGGGCGGCAGGGATGGTCGGCCCGCCACGGGGGAGGTCGCGATAGGATCGTCGCGAGTGCCGAGGTGGGACAACGGCATGTCCGTCGTGCTCAGGCGCTCGGCCTACCTCCCTCTGCAGTATTCGACCGGGGGAGACACGATGTGGAATTCGTTCATCTTCCCGGCAACTATCGAACGCCCCCAATGGGATGGGCCGATCCTGTACAAGGAATATGGTTCAGGCAGAACGCTCACTGCGCTTCCGGATTCGGTGTGGAACTTCGCGGCTGGCCGCATGGTGTTCATTCAATGGGTGAACATGAGCGATGCCGATTATCATGACATGGCTTCGGTCCCGGCTCTTATCGCCGACATGGCCGTGCGGGGAATGTTCGTGAGCGAGTCTCCTGCGTGGCATATCATTGTCAGTGTGCTGGCGGTGCTCGTTGGCATTGTTCTCTTTGCCTCGGTCCGGCCCTGGTTGACCTTCGTTGTCCTTCTTGCATGCGCGGTCGGGTTGGGCGTTGTTGATCGATGGGTCTTCGGTGAATATCTGCTTGTGACACGGCTTGTCTACCCGGCGTTCACATGCGCCGTCGCAGCCATGGTTCTGCCACTCGTGAGGATCTCGGCACGAGCGTGAGCGGTTGGCCAGTCCGTTGCCACCCCCCTCGGGTCGGATCCGTCCGGTGAGTCCAGCACCCGTGGCAACCCCTTGCGGATTTTCGCAAAAAGGTGTATCCTATGGGTGACCGGCATGTGGAGAGGGGGGGCGGGCCGGGAGCAGACCATCAGAATGGCATCATGCAAGGATCGCCAGAGTTGACGGCGCCACCGCTATTTCGTACGCTCGCGCACTTCCTCGCGAAGCCTGTCCCAGCCGGAGTGCTGGCCGCGCTGATCACCCTCCTCGCGACCGGTTCCGTCTCCTACTACTCCTATACCGTCCGCCAGCAGGAAGAACGCCAGCAGGTGAAGAACGCGGCGAAGGATTCGCGTGATGCGATCCAGGTCGCGCTGCTGCACGGGCTTTCTGCAACGCAGACCGTCGGACTCGCCGTGAGCGAGGGGCTGCTGCCTGCGCGGTTCGATTCGATCGTGCCCCGGCTCTTCTCTTCGTACCCTTCCGTCGACGCCATTGAACTCGCACCGGATGGCATCGTCCGGTTCGTCTATCCGCCGGAGCCCAACAGTCGCGCACTTGGTTTCAATATCCTCGCGGATCCCATACAGCGCGACGAGGCAGCCCTCGCGATCCGGTCGAGGCAACTGATCTTTGCCGGGCCACTCGAACTCGTTCAGGGGGGGCTTGCCGTCGTCGGGCGCGGGCCGGTGTTCATCCGGCGCAATGGAGAGGAACGGTTCTGGGGATTCACCATCATCATCATCCGCATCGAGACGCTCATCGAGAGGGCCCACCTTCTTGACCTCGCGGAGAAAGGATTCCGCTTCCGGCTCTCACGCCGCGATCCCATCAGCGGGAAGATGGTGTGTTTCTATCATGTCGATCAGGTGCTGGACAAACCGCTGACGACGGATGTGCCCGTGCCCAATGGCGCGTGGGAGATCGCTGTGGCACCGGTCCGCGGCTGGCGCGCGGGCATCCGTACCGTGCCGATCGCCGTGATCAGTGTTGTGCTTGCCATGCTGGGAGGGCTCTTTGTCTGGTTCATGCGGCGACAGCCCGAACGATTGAAGGAACTTGTGGAGGTCCGGGCCGCGGACCTTGTCCGGAGCGAGACCAGATTCTCATCGTTGATCGAGAGCGCGCCCCTCGGCATCCTCATGATGCGTGAAGGGAGTATCCTGTATGCGAACCCGATCTTCCATCGGATGCTGGGGTTTCCCGAGAGCATGGACCTGACCGGGAGGGAATTCGATGAGTACTTGCGGCGGGTCTCAGCCGGGCTCAGCGACCATGCCACGTCTCCGGATGAGGGCACGCCGCCGGATGGACTCGTTGGCACCTATGAAGTGCTTCGCGCCGATGGCATCGTTACGTACCTGGAGATCTCACGGACGTCTGTGGACCTGCAGGATGGGGGAGCCGAGGTCGCATTCGTGATGGATATCACCGGCCGCCGGCGGGCGGAACGTCTTGTCACCGACTCCCTGAAGGAGAAGGTGACGCTGCTGAAGGAGATCCACCACCGCGTGAAGAACAACTTACAGGTGATCTCCAGTCTCCTCTCGCTCCAGGCTGGTGGACTCGAAGATCCCGCCGCCCGTGAGGCGTTCGCGGACAGCATCCGCAGGGTCCGCTCGATGGCGCTCATCCACGAGCGGCTCTACAGGTCGGGCAACCTTTCCCAGATCGATTTTGCACAGTATCTGTCAGCGGTGGCATTAGACCTCGCCCATGGATTGCACAGGCCCGGCGTGGGGGTGAATGTTGAAGCACAGGAGCTCATGTTGAGTCTCGACCAGGCCGTGCCCTGTGGCCTCATAGCAAATGAACTCATCACGAATGCATTGAAGCATGCATTCCCTGAGGGCCGGAAGGGGATGGTGGTCGCCTCACTCGAACCTCGTCCGGATGGGATGGTGGTTTTGACCGTTGCCGACAACGGCGTGGGGTTGCCACCGTCGTTCGATGTCAATGCTTCAACATCGATGGGATGGAGCACCGTGCGCGCTCTGGTGGAGCAGATCGGAGGGACCCTTTCCGTGGCCTCAGGGTCCGGGGCAAGGATTTCCGTCGTTTTTCCGCAGTAGCAGCGTGGCTTCCACGCCACATGGGACCTTCATCCTTTTTCTGCCTTTTTTGCCCCAAGTTCTTGCTTTTTTGAAACCTGTTTTGTAATTTTGTCTCACTGTTGTACACGCTGTATCCATGCGGAAGTGGCGAAATTGGCAGACGCACCATCTTGAGGGGGTGGCGCCCACAAGGCATGCGGGTTCAAGTCCCGCCTTCCGCACAGTAATGCTTTTCCTGATACTTCCGCTTCTGGATCCCGATGAACGGATCCCGCATCACGCATGAGTGGAGTTGACGCCATGAAACGGCAAGCAATTGGCATTGCGTTATGCATCCTGATCGCCTCCGCCGCCATCGCCGGCGGTATCAAGGACGGGTCCCTCACCGCGTACAGCAACGGCACGAACATCGTCGTCCGCTGGAACAGCGAATCTGAAGGTGATATTTCCGGCTACCGCGTTGAACGGCGCGCCGGCCGCGAAGGAAGCCCCTTCGTCATGCTCACCGCCTCCGATATCTCCCCGCGCGGGCCGGGTTCCCAGTACGAGTTCATCGATAACGCTGCGTACCGCGCGACCGACAACGTCTATGTCTATCGCGTCACGGCGGTCATCCCTGGGAACCGTTCCATTGACTACTACGTGACGGTGAACCACAGCGTCAGCAGCGTACGGCGCACCTGGGGCAGTATCAAGGCGATGTTCCGCTGAGGCATGCCCCTGTCATCGCCCGTTGTCCTTGCGTCACGTTCACCCCGCCGCCTTGCACTCCTCTCCCAGATCGGGCTCACGGTCCGTGTCATCGTCAGTGATGTTCCCGAAGAACTCGATCCTGCACTCACGCCCGAAGCCAATGCCGAGGCACTCGCATGCCTGAAGGCGCAGCACGTCGCACGTGACATTGCCGAGGGGATCGTGCTCGGTGCGGACACCATCGTGGTGCTCGATCATCACGTCCTCGGCAAGCCAGTCGATGAAGCGGATGCCGAACGCATGTTGATGCTGCTCAGCGGGCGCACCCACACGGTGTACACCGGGTTCGCACTCGTGCATCGCCCTTCCGGACGGACGATCAGCGGCGTTGAATCGACGCAGGTCACGTTCCGCACACTCCCCCTGGAGGAAGTGCGCTCCTACATCCGGGGCGGCTCGCCCATGGACAAGGCGGGATCCTATGGCATTCAGGATGACTACGGTGCGGTGTTCGTGACGCGGATCGAAGGGTGCTATTACAATGTGGTCGGGTTACCGCTGGCACGGGTGCATGAGGCGATGAAGCAACTGCGGGAGTAGCGGGAACGCTTCGTTCGCAATTCGGTGGAACATGTGCAGGAGGGAGACGATGTCACGTCCGATACGTGTGCTGATCGCGAAGGCGGGACTGGATGGTCACGACCGTGGTGCGCGGGTGGTTGCAGCGGCATTGCGTGACGCAGGGATGGAAGTGATCTACACCGGGCTCCGGAGATCTCCCGAAGCCATCGTTGAGGCCGCGCTCCAGGAGGATGTCGACGCCATCGGCATCAGTATCCTCAGCGGCGCCCACATGACGGTCTTTCCCCGTGTCCTGGCCTTGATGCGCGATCGCGGGATGGGTGATGTGCTGCTGTTCGGCGGGGGGATCATTCCTGAAGGGGACAGCACGGCGCTGAAGCAGATGGGTGTGGGGGAACTCTTCACGCCGGGCGCGCCCATGCACTCGATCATCGCGTACATCCGCGAACGCGTGCCGGTATGACAGATGGATGCAGAGGTGCTCTGCTGCATACATCCGGTGCACTGTGATCAGCCGTGGCGCGCCTACCACTGCGCGCCGATAGAGCCAGTACCTTTCCTTCCTCCTCCTCGATCTCCCGCACGGTACACCGTGGTTCTCAGGCTGAAGTCTTGGTCACGTTCACAGCCTGCAGACCTTTTTGTCCCTGCTCCACCTCGAACTGCACGCCCTCTCCCTGCTTCAGGGTCTTGTACCCATCCCCGATGATGGATTTGAAATGGACGAAAAGATCCTCGCCGTTCTCACGCGTGATGAAGCCATACCCCTTGGCGTTGTTGAACCACTTCACGGTACCCTTTTCCATGACTCAGAAACCTTCCCGATAGTGTGTCCGACCTGTGAACGTAACAAACCGCACGTTGAAACGCAAGTCAAATGGCGTCGTCGTCCAACCAGATCCCCGGTGAAGGGGACGGATCGTCCGGCGCCTGCGCCTCCTCCCCGGTCGACCGGGTCTGAATGATGATACCGTCCGCGGAGAAGGGGAAGAGGTCATCATTGCTGAAGATCCTCTGGAAATCGGCGGGCCGGAAAAAGTCCTCGAAGCGGGTGGAGAGCTCACCGAGCCGGCGGAGATAAAAACCGGTGTTTTCGTCAGGGAAATGAGGGTCCCATTCTTCCGCCGCCTTGCACGCATCCGCGATCCGCACCCCGGGATCCGAACCAGCGATATAGTACGCCACCCGGTCGCCCACCCGGTACCTGCGTCCCGTTGCCAGCGCCACCTCATACACCGCGCTTTTGTTCCGGTCACCGCGTTCCACCTCCTGTGCGTACTGCTCCACCGGATCATGCAGGACCTCCGAGCGCGCGAAGTCGGCGATATCCAGGGCGCGTGAGGCGATGGCGGCCGCGACGCCGACGTACAGCCGATGGAGCCCATCGATGTCGTTGTCCAGAATATGCTCGATGCACTGACGGATGTAACTCCGTGCAAACCGCTCCATGCTGCGCGAGATCAGCGACGACCCCCGCACCAGAAGCCTGTGGTCATAGCCGAGAAGTGCGTAGTTCTTCTTCCGGTAGCTCAACATCCGGCGGTATCTCCCGTCCATCACGAGGGAGATCCCCTGCGGGAGTGTGCCCGCGAGTACTCCGACGAGTGTCCGCTCGGAACCTTCATCGTTCACATCAGGAGGCGGGACGAAGAAGACGCCATCGGTGTCGACCTCGATGACCTTGCAGGAGCGGTCGCGCAGCGTTTGCATGATCTGCCGGAGGATCTCCTGGCCGCCTCCGGTCACGGCATCCGCCGCGCGGTAGTCGTTGAACAGCGCACGGTTGTAGGCGAGATAGCCATAGAACGAATTGATCAGGATCTTCATCGAGGACTGACGCGCGTCGAGGCGTGCCCGTTCCCCGTCATCTCCGGCGTCACGCATCTGTTGCTTGAGCTCCAGCCGCTCCGTCGTCAGTCCCCGCAGCATCGTCGTGAATATCCCGAGCGTGTCGCTTGCCGGTGCGATCCCGCGGGCGATCATGAGGGATGGGTACAGGGATTCCACATCCGCGTGAACGATCGGCCCGAGCACACCGCTGTAGAAGATGTCCGTGTATCCGCCTCCCGTCTGCGTCCCCGGCACGGGTTGCGGGAGCGAGTGCTTCTGCCGCAGATACTCGCGTACCAGCATGTGCTCGATGCGCAACGCGGAGCCTAACCGCGTGACGGTCCCGTAGGAACACGGGACCATCTTCGTGAGGTGGAATGACGGCGGCGAGAGCAGTGCGCTGAGGCGTGCTGTCTCGTGTACATCATCCAGCGCGTACCGCACGAGCGTGTCGGGGTCCTCATCCCACGTCTGTGCGATGCGGTCGCCGTCCACCATCACCCGGTCCGGCGAGGACACCCCGAAGTACCGTGCGGCATACTTCAATCCATGGCTTTCCATGGTGCGCTTGGTGGAGTCGTATGCCCGCACGAGGTCGAGCGTATCGATCACATGCCGTCCGGCGATATCGGCGGCGGCGAACTCCAGCGTGGCGTCGGCATTGCCGCCGCGCCCTTCGGGCATGCGGACCGCGCGCCCGTCCCTGCCGAAGGCCGGGGCGATGGTGTGCAACGCGCAACGCCTCAGGATGTACGGAAGGTCGAAGCCGAGGATGTTGTGGCCTTCCAGGACATCGGGGTCGCGCTGGCGAATGATCTTGATCAGCTCCTTCAGCATCGCCGGCTCGTCCGCGCGCCTGCCATCGATGACATGCTCCCACCCGCGGTTATCCATCAGGGCGATAAGAATGATGCGGTCCCCGGGGCGCGTCGCACGGCTGAAAGTCCCGCCGGGGACGGTATACGTCTCGATGTCCAACTGCAGGCGATGCAGGTCTTCGAACGCCATCTCCTTGAACAGCGTCCGGCCGGATTGGAGGAGGAATTGTGTCACCGGGTCGGTGGTCACGTGCAGTCCGTCAAGTTCGGTGAACCCCTCGATACCCGTTGGGACGCGCCGGTTGAAACGGTCGACGAGATAGCGTATCGCGTCCCACATCACGGACCATCCCTCGAACACGCAGAGATAGGCGAAGCGGTGGTCACCCGCCATGCGCCGCACCCAGTGCTTCTGGGGGAACCCTTCGATGAGCGTGGCATCCGCCAGATGAAAGAAGGGGTAGAATGCCTCGTCCCGGGTGGCCAGGCGTGTTCCGGTGCGGAACGTGAGACGCATGGCCCCGTCCTCGGTGTGGTCCACCGCGATGATGCGGGGTTCGGGGTTATGGCCTGACAGGAGCATGAAGCAGGGAAGCGGGTGGGGAGAACGTGGTGGAGGGGCATGCCCGCCCCCCCCCCCCCACCACCCCCCCCCCCGCACCCCCCCCGCCCCCCGCCCCTCCGCGGCACCCCCCCGCCCCCCCGCCCCGGGCCCCCCCCCCCCCCCCCCCCCGCCCCCGCCCCCGCCCCCCCCCCCCCGCCCCCCGCCCCCCCGCCCGGTCCCCCGCCCCCCCCCCCCGCCCGGCAAACCCCCCGCCCCCCCCCCCCCCCCCCCCCCCCCGCGCCCCCGCCCCGCCCCCCCCCCCCCCCCCCCCCGGGCCGGGGGCCGCCCCCCCCCCCCCCCCCCCCCCCGCCCCGCCCCCCCCCCGGCCCCCCCCCCACGCGGCCCCCCCTCGGGGGCGGGGCCCACCCCCCCCCCCTCCGCCGCGCTCATCTACGGCGATCATATGCGATGGTCATACACGGCGATCATCTACGGCGCATCTTGTGTAGGGGCGGTGCATGCACCGCCCCTACAGGCGGAATGCCTTGTGCCATCATTTCTTCTTTGTGGTCTTATCGGTGAACGCCTTCATGAACGGCGCGATCAGATCGATCGGGATCGGGAAGATCGTGGTGGAGTTCTTTTCGGATGCCACTTCTGTCAACGTCTGCAGATAGCGGAGCTGAAGGGCCATCGGGTGGTCCTCGATGACCACCGCGGCATCCGACAGTCGCTGCGCGGCCTGGAATTCCCCTTCCGCATGGATGACCTTTGCGCGGCGTTCGCGCTCGGCTTCGGCCTGGCGGGCCATCGCACGCTGCATCTCCACGGGCAGGTCGATATGCTTGACCTCGACGTTGGAGACCTTGATGCCCCACGGCTCGGTCTGATGGTCGATCATCTTCTGGAGCTCGGCGTTGATCTTGTCACGCTCGGAGAGGAGCTCGTCGAGTTCCGACTGCCCCAGGATGCTCCGGAGGGTTGTCTGCGAGAGCTGCGACGTGGCAAAGAGGAAGTTCTCCACCTCGACGATGGCCTTGTCCGGCTGGACCACGCGGAAATACACGACGGCGTTGACCTTGATGGACACGTTGTCCTTGGTGATGACGTCCTGCGGGGGGACATCTAGCACCACGGTGCGCAAGCTGACCTTCACGATCTTGTCGACGATCGGTATGAGGAAAATGAGCCCCGGGCCTTTCATCGCGATCAGGCGGCCGAGGCGGAAGATCACGCCCCGCTCGTATTCACGGAGGATGCGTATGGAGTTCCCGATGATGATCGCGAGGAAGAAGACGAGGACGATGACCATGACGCCAAATTCTTGCATGTGCGGCTCCTGGATTAGACGTGTGCACTGTGCGAACGCACAGTAAGGTGCAGCCCGTTGACGCTTTCGACGATGAGCCCGGCGCCGGTCCGTATGGGCGGATCGGATGCCGTGGCCGACCAGATCTCGCCGTGGACCCGCACCTGCCCATCGGGTGCGAGGTCCTGCAATGCGATGCCGGTCTCGCCGACAAGGCCTTCGATGCCGGTGGTGGGCGGGCGGAGCTGGGCAGCCACGCCTTTGCCCAACGCGAAGGCGAAGAACAGGACGGAAAAGAGGACGAACGGAATGATGACGAACCACGAAATGTGGATGATCTCGAATCCCGATGGTGTATCGATGAGCATGACGGATCCCAGGAAGAGTGATACCGCCCCCGCAATGGTCAGCATCCCGTAGCTGGTGATCTTCAGTTCGAGGATGAAGAGGATGATCCCGACGAGGATCAGCCCGAGCCCGGCATAGTTCACGGGAAGCGTATGCATGGAATAGAAGGCCAGGATGATCGAGATCGCCCCGACCACGCCCGGGAGGACCGATCCCGGATTATACAGCTCGAAGATGAGACCGTACAGTCCGAGCATGAAGAAGATGTACCCGAAGTTCGGATCGCTCAGCATGTTGAGCAGTGAGAACTTCCACCCCATATCCCGGCGCACCACGGCGGCCCCGGTGGTGTGGAGGATGACGGCGCCGCTGTCCACGCTCACCGTGCGGCCGTCGAGCTGCCGGAGGAGATCATCCAGCGTGGGTGCGATGATCTCGATGACGGTATCGCGGAGCGCTTCGGTCTCCGAGAGTGCGGTGCTCTGGCGAACGGCTTCTTCTGCCCAGCGGACGTTCCGATGCCGCTTCTCGCTGATGGAACGGATGAACGCCGCGGCATCGTTGGTCGCCTTGGCACTCATGATGGAATCCTGTTCGCCGCCCTGCATGTTCACCGGGTGCGCTGCGCCGATGTTGGTGCCCGGGGCCATGGCCGCGCACGATGAGGCAAGGACGATGAATGCTCCCGCGGATGCGGCCTGGGCGCCGGCGGGAGCGACGTACACCACGACGGGGATCCGTGCCGTGAGAAGCTCGCTCACGATCTCCCGCGTCGATTTGAGGAGTCCGCCCGGGGTGTTGAGTTCGATGATGAGGCAGACCGCCCCCTCGTCTGTTGCGTTCGCCATACTCGTGCGGATGTACTCGGCGGTGGCAGGGTTGATCGTGGCATCGAGCTGGATGACATGGATCTCCCCCGCGGACGCGGTCACGGTCAGGACACAAGCGAGGAAGACTGCTATGGGAAGGTGGCGCATGGGGAGCAAGCTCCGGTCATTGGACACGTTGTGCCCATGGTTGCATCGACAAAGTACCTCTCCTCAGAGTAAGAAGCAAGCTGCCGGAGGCTTGCTGTATGCCGGCGGGCTGCGATCCTGCACCATCCGGCCAACGTGTAACTAGCTCTTCTTTCATCCTTCCGAGCGATTCTTTGCAGCTCCCATCATTAGTATGGTAGTACACACCCCTGATACTCGCATATCAGCCGTGTGTCCGTCCGTGTGACTCCTCCGAGCCCGATCTGAGGCGGATGGAACATGATCACCGGGCGAGTAACGCTTACCGAGACGACAGGTATCCCCGGTGCATGCGGGTATGCCGTCCGGGTGCAGAATCCAAGGATGGACAATTCATCAATGTGCGGAAGGATGCTTTATGGGAGACATGATTCTGAGAAACGTGCTGCGGGCAGGGATGCTCTTGTTCATCGGAGGCATCCTTCACCAGTCCGCTTTGGGGCAGTCGGCGGTCGTGAACCCGGGATTTGAGTCAGGGACGGCGCCCTGGGCTTTCTACAGCGACGGAGCGGCTTCCTTCGCCGCTGATGGTGCCGGGGCAGGGAGTGCGCATGCTGCGCACATCGCCATCACCGTGCAGGGTTCGAATGTGCAGCTCTATCAGGCCGGCATCTCGCTGGAAGCCAAAGTTCAATATACCCTTTCGTTCAAGGCCTATTCGAACACCGGGCACGACCTGTCCGTCGTTGTCGCGAAGCACACAACCCCATTCACGAACTATGGGCTCCGCGGCCAACGGTTCGACCTCACAACCTCCTGGAATACGTACTCCGTCCAGTTCACCGCATCCGGCTTTTCAGGCACAGTGACCGATGCCCGATTGCGATTCTGGCTCGCAAACGATGACGTCAGCGGCGACGTCTATTATATTGACGACGTGGCGCTGAACAAGACCGTGACAGGTGCTGTGGCACCCGGGATAACGACGCAGCCCCTCAGCCAGGCGGTGACGGTGGGACAGACGGCGACGTTTGCCGTCGTTGCGGGCGGGACGCTGCCTCTCTCGTATCAGTGGCAGAAAGGTGCCGTGAATATCAGCGGTGCAACGGCGACAACGTATACGACTCCGGTGACGGTGATCGGGGACAATGGGAGCACCTACCGGTGCGTGGTCACCAACAATGTCTCCTCTGCCACCAGCAATGCGGCAACGCTGACGGTCAATGCCGCTCCGCCTCCGCCGTCATCAAGCCTCGTCTCGGACGATTTCCGTGGCCCGGTGCTGAATACCTCTCTGTGGTCCTTTGTGAATCCGGTGGGTGACGGCGCCGTGTCCCTGACCGGGACTGGTACGCAGAATGCGAGACTTTCGATCAGCGTTCCGGCGGGTATCTCCCACGACCTGTGGGTCGGCTCCAACAACTCTCCGCGCCTCCTCCAGAGCTTCAACAACTCTGATTTCGAGGTTGAGACCCGTTTTGAGGCCCCGATGACCGCTCAGTATCAGATGCAGGGGATCATGGCGCAGCAGGACAACAGCACATTCGTGCGTTTTGATTTTGTCCGCGACGCATCGAACACCCGCTTCTTCTGTGCCAGTTTCAGCGCAGGCACGCCGACGGTCCGCAAGGACACGATCATCGTGCCGGGCAATCCGCTCTACCTCCGCGTGAAGCGGCAGGGAAACGCGTGGACGGGTTCCTTTTCCTACAACGGAACTGTCTGGATCACGGCAGCATCGTTCAGCTATGCACTCACGGTGAACACGGTGGGTCCCTTTGCGGGCAATCATGGCGTCCCGGCCTCAGCGTCACCGGCCTGGACAGCACTGATCGACTACTTCTTCAATACGGGATCTCCGATCACGCCGGAAGACGGCAGCGGGACCCCTGTCGCGCCGTCGATCGCAACGCACCCTGCAAGCCAAACGGTGACGGTGGGACAGACGGCCACATTCACTGTGGTTGCGGCAGGCACAACGCCGTTCACGTATCAGTGGCAGAAGGGTGCCGCGAACATCAGCGGCGCCACGGCGGCAACATACACGACCCCGGTGACGGTGGTCGGAGACAACGGAAGCACCTACCGGTGCGTGGTCACCAACAGCGTCTCTTCCGCGACAAGCAACGCGGCGACGCTCACGGTGCAAACGACGCCTATCACGCTCTCCTTTGCGCATCAGATCATTGACAGCGCTCCGCCCCGGGATCCACACGACAAGGGGATCGGTGACATCGATGGCGATGGCTTCAATGATGTGCTCGCCGCAAGTTCCACCAACTTCACCGAAGGGCTGTTCTGGTACAAGTATCCATCGTGGACGAAGTACAACATCCACACCGGTTCGTTCTCCACGTCCATGGCGGTAGCGGATATCGATGGCGACGGTGATCCGGATGCGATCATCGCCAAGGGGGATTGGTACGGCTACACGGTGTGGGTGTATGTCAATCCAAGGCCTTCGGGAAATCCCGAAGTCGGGGCAACATGGCAGGAAGTGTATGTCGGCGACGCGCAAACGCATGACATCGAGGTGGGAGATATCAACAACGACGGCAAGGCGGATATCGTTATCAGGGGTGGGAATACGACGTTGTTCGTCCAGAACACCCTCACGTCCTGGACCAAGGCAGTTCTGAATACCCGCCCCTTCGAAGGGACATCGCTTGCCGATATCGACGTGGATGGAGATCTGGATATTGCCATCAACGGCTACTGGCTCGAGAATCCGCTGCCGGGGGGAAATCCCGCAACTGCAGCATGGACAGAGCATCTTGTGAGTTCCAGCTGGCTCGACAAGATCCGGGTGCATGCCGCCGACCTGAATGGCGATGGACGGCAGGACCTGCTGTATGTCCCCTCTGAATATGATGGCGGAAAGCTCGCGTGGTATGAATCGACGACACCGCGCACGGGCCCATGGACGGAACACACCATGGCAACGGGTGTGGGGTATGTGCACACGTTGAAGACCGCCGACATGGACCGTGACGGGAGGCTGGATGTTGTGACCGCTGAAATGCATCAGTCCTCCGATCCGGACGAAGTGCTGGTGTACCGGAACACCGGTGGCGGTCTCACGTGGGACAAGGTCGTGGTGGCGACCACGGGCTCGCACAATGCGCAACTCGGGGACATCGGGAACGACGGCGATATCGACATTGTGGGAGCGAACTGGGACATGTCCGCGCCGGGTGGAACACCGATCGAATACTGGGAGAATCTTGGTCGTGGGACCACGCCCGTGAAGTCGCTCGATCAATGGACATACATCCACGGTGATAATACCCGGGGTGCCTCCATTTTCGGGAGCGGCACGTTTGGTCTCGGGTTTGCCGACCTCAATGGCGACGGGTATCAGGACATCGCCTCGGGGCACTACTTTTACAGGAATCCCGGATCAACAATGACCTCGACCCCGTGGCCACGGATCACCTTGCCGGGCAACCCACAAACCGGACGGGCACTTGACGCGTTCCTCCTGTTCGATGCGGAAGGAACGGGGGTGATGAACGACATCATCGCGGAGGATCTTCCCTCGGTGACGTGGTTGAGAGCCAACGATGCACAGGGAACCAGCTGGACGGCCAGGGTGGTCGCCCAGGTACCGGTGACCGTGCATGGTAACGGACGCACCGTGATCTCGGCGCACATCGTCGCAACGAATACGAAGCCGGATATCCTTCTGTCGGGTGGCGACGGCATTTACCTGATGCAGATCCCCTCTGATCCTGCCGGTGGCAGCTGGCCCATCATGCGCATCACGACGACGACGGGTGGCGAGCAGAAAGCCATCGGCACCGGAGACCTCGATGGTGATGGTGACCTCGATATCGCGGTTGCTGCGGGGGAATCGCAGCTGCAGGTTGACTGGTGGAGTAATCCCGCCGATGGCACGAACTCCTGGATCCGACATGGTATCGGCACGGCTGTTGCCTCGGTCAAGATGATCCAGGTAGCGGACGTGAATGGCGACGGGAGACGTGATGTTATCGTGACCGAAGATGCCAGTCCGGCGAGTGTGTACTGGTTCGAAGCGCCGGTGGATGCGCTCGGTGGCGTGTGGGTGAGGCACACCGTGGCGGCAGGCCTGGAAGAGCTCGACAGCATGTCCGGCGTCGACATGAATAACGACGGCATGCCGGACATCGTTGTCGGAGAGATCTTCGGAGCGAAGCGGCTGATCATTTACGAGAATGTGAACAATGGGGCATCATGGACGATGCACGTCGTGGACAGCGGCAAGGAGAGCCATAATGGTGCACGGGTCGTTGATCTCAACAATGATGGCAATCCCGACGTGGTGAGTATCGCGTACTTCGCGTATGCCGACCTGCATGTATGGCGGAACGATGCGGGGCTCGCGTTGAAGGTAGGGACGAACAACGCAATGATGTCCAGGAGCACCGTTGATGAGGACCCGGCAGTGAAGATCCCCACGTCCTACGGCCTGCGCCAGAATTATCCTAATCCATTCAATCCGACCACGACGATCGGCTTCGACCTTCCGGAGGCTTCATTTGTGAGGCTCGCAGTCTTCAATACGCTGGGCGAACAGGTCGTGGTGCTCCAGGAGGGAGAGAGGCCGGCGGGGTATCACGAGGTCCGGTTTGACGCACGCGCATTGTCGAGTGGCGTGTACTTCTACAGGATCACGGCTGGCGCGTTCTCGGCCATTCGGAAGCTCCTGCTCGTCCGCTGACAGGTGCGCTATTGAAGGGGAGAGCGAAGGTCCGGAATTCATCCCGGACCTTTGTGCTTATAAGGTGAGGCGCCGTTCTTTCAGCCGCGCCCCATACCTCAAGGGCTGGTCAGAGAGATCGACCTTCACTCAGAGGAGATCCAGGATAGGGCGTGATACCATCTGCCCCGGCTGGCCCGGAGAGGCGAGGGGGGAGGGAATTAAGAACTAAGAATTCTTCGTTCTTGATTCTTAATTCGGACGCCCGCTAGGCGGGCGGGCGCGTGAACACCCCGACATACCCCCATCCCGAGCGGGAAAGGTAGGGGAGTGCAACCGCCATGAACACCCGCTCCATGGCCAACTCCAACGCGTCCAGCAGGGCCACGGGGAGGAGATGAAAGCGCCGGAGCAGCCGGAACTCGAACCCGAATGTGAACGAGGACCGGCGTGTGAGCCCATGCAACGCAAGGAACTTCTCGAAGCGTCCGAGCCGATAGGATTTGTTGGCATAATGCCGGGTGCGTTCCATCCATGCAGACCGGATCGCGTACGGAAGAGCAGGAGGGATGGCGGCGGTTCCCCGCGGCGGCGACACCAGAGCGCGTACGGCGGCCCGGGCGCGCGTGTCCAGGTCCGAGAGGCTGAACGCATTCGTGACATTGACCACCACGTGGCCTCCCGGTTTGGTGACCCGGACCAACTCCCGGACCGCCTGTTCGTCGTCGATCAGGTAGCCGAGCACGCCGACGCAGAGGACGAGGTTAAAGCTGGCATCCTCGAAGGGGAGATGCTCGACATCTCCGACCTGCAGATGGACCGCGGGTGCAATGTTCGGGAGACCGGCGAAGCGGCGCTTGCACGACGCGATCATCTCCTCGGAGAGGTCCATGCCGGTGGTCGCATACCCGAGCCGGAGGAGTTCCTCGGTATACACTCCCGATCCGCACCCGATGTCGAGCGCCGTGGCACGCGCCGGTCGGGGCAGTCCCGCGATGGCCTTCACGATCAGTTCCTTCCTCCGGCAGAGCAGGTGTGAGAAGTACGCTCCCCCCTTGCTGTAGTAGTCGCCCTGCCAATCCCGGTGTCCATCGAAGAACGCCCGCACCCGCTCGCGTTGTTCATCAGCCTGCAGTTCGATCATCGTCTCAGACATGGGGGGCGGATCCTCGTGTATTGTGGTGCATGAACGACCGCTTCGCCAGGAACCAGGTGTCCATGAGGAAGGGGAGCGGATCGCGCAGGGAATGCACGTGGAAGACCTTGTCACCCTTGTAGGATGAAAGCCATCGGCCCACCGTCCATTCGCCTGTTCTTCGATAGTCGAGGAGGGCCTTGACGTCCTTGTTCAGGTCGATCCATTTGAACCCATACTGCAAACCATTCCGGTGCTGGAACGGTGCGCCGGTAAGGTCGCCGTACGCCACGGCCGTGATGTTCAGCCCTCCGCCCGTGGCCAGATATGCCCAGAGGCTGTTGCGTGTGTGCATCTCCATGATCTTCAATGCACGGTTGCGCCGGTCGCGCTTGAACTGAATGTTCACATGCCCCCGCAGTCCGAGCTTCCGTACCGCACTCGCGGCCGCGTTCTGGATCTCTTCGTCCTTGACCGTTTCCACGAGCGATCCGACACCCGCGTGGATCGGATAGACCCGCAGTTTATGTCCGATGAAGGATGCGAGACACTCGCCGGCGGCATTCAGATACATGTTCACGCTGTAGAGGTCGAGGTCATCCCCATCCACATACTCCTGCACGACGACGTCGGGATGGATCTGCACGACCTTGCGGTACATGACCATCAGCTCATCCTCGCTTTCGACCAGGATCGCCTTCCGGTATTCTCCCACCACCTCCGCGAAGCGCGGATTCCACCAGTCGTCCTTGTGGGAGGGTTTCAGGATGCAGGGGTAGGACATCCGGGCAGCGATCGCCGCGGCCCCGGCTTCATCTGCCGGCATGAAGGACCGGGGCACGGGAAGACCTTCCCGTTCTGCAAGAGCGGCGAACTTCCGCTTGTCCAGGATCGCATCCACCAGTGCATGGTCGGGGAAATTGAAGAGATAGTACGGCGCCAGCTCTTCGCGGTGCCTGGAGAACGTCAGCACCGCGCGGTCATCATCGCTGAAGAATGCCATCTTCCTTCCTTCCACCTTACCGAGAGCGATGAGGCGGTCCACGAAATCGCGCGACAGGGAGTGGGAGAACTGGACGCGTTTCGCACAGTATCGCGAATACCAGGCGATGTTATCGTTGTAGTACGAACCGACATAGACCGGAATACCGGCTTCTCCGAGGCTGCGGACAAGGCCAATTTCTCCACAGACGAGGGCGGGGACGGGAGCTGTGTTGTTCATGGTTTCCTTTCCGCTCGTGCATGCGCGGCTGAGTGCATAAGTGACATGACAGTTGCAAGGTGCTTTTCAAGGTTGAAGTGCTCTTCGACGCGGCGCCGTCCGCGCTCACCCATGCTGAGCGCCAGGGCCGGTTGGGCACGGAGACGACGGAGCCTGTCGCGGAGCATGGAGAGATCGTCAGGTGCCGTCAGGAAACCCGTGGCACCTTCTTCGACGATATCTTCGATGCCTCCTACGCGCGAGATGATGACCGGGAGGCCGGTGGCCATGGCTTCGAGCGCGACCATGGAGAATGTGTCGGCCCGTGTCGGCAGGACGAACGCGTCTGCCGCATGATAGAGGGCCTGGAGCTCTTTCGAGTTCGGCTGCAATCCGGCATGCACATGGACGTTCTGGAGGTGCCGGGTATCCAGGTCGTTCGTGACGAACCGGAATGTCACATCCTGGAACTCCGGCTCGCCTGCCAACGACAGCAGCAGGTCCGCCCCTTTCCGCTGTGGGTCGGTCCCAACATGCAGCACCGTGAACCCGCGCCTGGCGCCCTGCGCGATGCGCGGACTCCTGTCGATCGCCTTCCACGACCGGAGGTCCATGCCCGGAGGCAGGACGGTGATACGGTCCTCCCGGACCCCGTAGTCTTCGATCAGGGAATCGCGGACAGCGTGCGACCATGGAAGCATCTGGAATGCCTTCCGGTACACCGACCCGGTGATGGCTTGCTTCGCGCGGGACGACATCGATGATGGGTCGAATTCCGGGACGGCATACCAGAACCCCCGCTTCGCACAGAACAACGGCGTCATATCGGTCGACAGCAGATACGGGGTCCGTGATCTGAAGCGCCAGAGGAAGGTGATGAGGGTCTGCTCCAGAATGTACGCCGCATCGAATGGGCCATGCGTGCGCCTGAGCGGACGCATACGGTTCCATGTCGCCATGGAATTCCGCCAAGTGCCGACCAGCGAGATGGGCGGGATCCTGGTGATCCAATCGTCAGGGTACATTTCGATGGGCACCCACGAGGTCTTTGCCTCGTCCGTTGACCCGAGGCCGTTCTGCATGTTATGGTACACGGTCTGGATGCCGCCGACCATCCATACGGCGAACACGTAGTGAGGGACGTGGTTCATACGGTCTCCTCACTGGGCGCGGCGTGGGTGAATCGTTCGGGCGAAGATGCCGTCGATCCGTCGGCCGGGACCAGGGCGCTGTACTGAGCGTTCAATACCTCACCGACCTGTTCCCACCCGTACCGTGTCCGCACGAATTCCCGTGCCTGCGCGGCCAATCTCTGACGTTTGTCCGCATCCCCGAGCAGGTCCACAACGGCCCGGGCGAATGCCCCGGGGCCATCGGCGATGACGAGATGCTGGTCGTGGGTGGCGCCGAGCCCCTCGCAGCCGATCGAGGTGCTGACCGCGGGGATGCCGGCTGCCATCGCTTCGAGGAGCTTCAGGCGAGTCCCTCCGCCCGCGCGCAAGGGGACCACCAGCACTTCTGCGGACGCCAGGTAGGGCCGCACGTCGGGCACCAGGCCCGTAACAATGACCTGTGGTGATCCGGCGGCGCGCACGGCGGCTGACGGTTCTCCACCAACGATGGAGATGGTCACATCCGGTATCGCTGTGCGAATGGCCGGGAAGATCTCCTCAAGGAAGAACCGTACGCCGTCATCATTGGGATGGTAATTCATCATGCCGAGGAAGAGCAACGAGTGCCTGGTGCGCGCGGACCCGGAAGGCGCAAAGCCGTTCAGGTCGACGCCGTTCGGCACGACGGCGATGCGCGCGCGCGGTGCGAGGTGCAGGAACATGTCCCTATCGCGCCCGGACACCGTCAGCAGCCGGTCCACCATCGCTGCGGTCTTCGCCTCCTCCGGGCGGAGCCGCCAGGCGAACGCGAAAAAGAGCAGCTTCCGGAGGGGGGAACGGGACTCCCTCGCGATGCGCAGGAGATTGTCATATTCAACGTTGTGCGCGTCGGCGACGATCCGGACACCATGGGGATAGCGGTAGAGCATGAGCAACGGTGTTGTCAGATGGATGACGTCCGGCATGGTCTGCGCGCATAATGCATCGATCGCGTGCTGGACGCGCTGCCTGTGCCAGTGGCGTACCCACGCCCATCCGGTGACGATGAAGAGGCATACTCTCATCACCCTCCGCCAACCGGTGTTCCGCACATCCACGGCCATGGCAACATGCACGGCCGATCCGTGCCGGTCCATGAAGCCGCGCATGTCGTGCCCCGATCCGAGGACGAGCAACGAGACCCGGTGAGCGCGCGCCGCTTCGAGGAACAGGTGGATGTTCCTGCGGATGACCCCGGAGTCGACAGGGTAGAGGGGCGAATGGGATATGAAGAGCACGTTCATTGCTGGTCCCGCGCGATGATCAGCGTCTTCTCGGGGGTCCGCATCTTCTGGACCGCGTCGGAGATCACGGTGCGCAGGCGCCCGACCACATAGGACAGACACGCGACCGAGAAGATCCCATGCTTCGCCGTCTGCACCTTGAACGAAGCCCATTCATAGGACTGGCGGCGGACGAGGGCCTCGCTGAGAAGCCCCGCCCGGTGCAGGAAGCTGGCATACCGGCGGCGATGGCTGTACATCAGCAGGGTCCAGTTGGGGACGTCCACTGCTCCGAGGTTATACTTGTAGCGTTCGGTGCCCCGGAGGAAATCATAGATCCGGATATTCATGGAATGGCATTGTTTCATGATCGTCATCAGCAGGACATTTCCGGGCGAGAGACGCATGAGTTCGGGATCGCCAGCCGACCCTCCGAGATAGGTCGCGCATTCATCCCGGAAGACGAGGCCGTAGTCGCCCACGAGGCGTTGTCCCTTCCTCGTGAAGAACGCCAGATACAGCCACCCCCGCCGGTGAAGCCGGGGTGCGACCTCCCTGTGGAAGCGGTCGGTCGCAGTATCTCCGAACACACCCTGATGACCCAGGACGTTCCATCGTGCCTGATGCATGGCGATGAACTCGTCCATTGCCCCCGGGACCTCGGCCGGATCCGTGACATGCTCGAAGTCCAGGCCCGATTCCTCTGTCACGGTTTGCATGCGGCGGAGGAGCCGGTTCCTGTGGGATTTCGGGAACGTGGCAGCCGTTTCTTCCCATGACCTGCCGAAATGCGTGCGCGGACAGTACTCGCTGAGGAACCGGTTACCGGCAAACCCATGCTCCAGGAGTATCGTGGCCAGGCGCTCATGCGTGGGTGATGGATCGGTGATGTCCTCAAGGAGGAGGACGTCGAACGTGCGGCGGCATTCGATGAGGTGCGCGGCGAGAGTCTCGACCACCTTCGATTCCCAGCCGCGGCGCGCCAGGATATCCAGATAGTCCGACGTGTCCCTGCCGATGAATGTCAGTCTTCTGTAGCGGAGCAGCCCGAAGACCGGGACCCGTTCGAGAAAGAGCGGAGCGATGCCGACCAGCATGCCGTCGGCATGGATCATGATGATGTACAGTTCGCGGTTCGCCCTCGACCGGCCGATGACCTCCCACCAGGTGGAGGTCCACTCAAAGGTCTGGAAGACCCGTGCCTCACTGTCCTCAAGGAGTGAGTTCCACTGGCCCTCGAGGGCTTCGAGTCCGGCATCGGTGCGCACGATACTGATGCTGCATACCGCCGTTGTGTCCGATGGGGATGGCCGCGTGAACGGCATGTCAGTTGTCCGGAGCGGAGTGACCATATGTTCCTAGAATCCTCTTCGTATCTCGTTGTGAACACTGCGGCCTGAACGGCGGCGCACTTTCCACCATGCCCAGAGTCCGGCCCGTTCCACGCCGGAAAGTTTTGATGACAGTTCCCAGCCCCCGGCGGCGGCCGTGATGTTCACGCGCCGGACCTCCCAGGGATCGGTCGCGGGCAGGAACGGGCCTCCGTTCACCGCGAATGCGCAGGCATACCCTGCTTCACGCACAGAACTCCGGACATTCTCATTCATATGGCCATACGGATAGGAGAACGCAGTGACCGGCGACCCCGTGATGCTGCTGATCTTCTCTTTGGATTCCATGAGCTCCCGCCGGAGGACATCGGGAGCGAGTCCGGGGAGGGAGACGTGTGAGAGCGTGTGTGACCCGAATGTGACCCCGGCCGCCGCCATTTCCCTGATCTCCGCCGGACGCAGAAGTTCTGCAACAGGGACGCCAAGGGGTTGGTCCCACCAGTTCGTCCTCCGGGTGAAGTCGGCCACGAGGAAGATCAGCGCGGGAATGTGGAGCTCCTGCAGTATCGGGAACGCATGAGTATAGTTGTCGCGATAGCCGTCGTCGAATGTCACGAGCACACGCTTCCCGCCTGTCGTCTCCCGGCCGTCGAGACTCCCCTGGAATTCATCGAGGGTCACCGGCGTGTACCCGTGACCGAGCATGTACTCCATCTGTCGCCTGAAATCCGAAACGCGCACCGCATACTCGGATGGCGTGTACCGATCATCGGGACAGACACGGTGGTAGACAATGGGTTGGATCGCCCGGGAGAGTATCATAGCTTTTCCGCCATCGTCGGTCTCTCCCGGGTTGTCCTGACCCATCCCTGAGGATCCCGGGTGGTGGTGATCCGAGCGTAGAGCCGCACTTTCCACAGGACGTAGAAGGGCACGTGCTTCATCAGTGCCATGAGCTCGGCAAGTTTCCCCGCCGAGGCGAAACCGAAGACGACATGGGCGATCCCGCAGGCACAGGCAACGAGCCACAGGGCCACGAACACGGGGCTCATCGTGAGGCCGATGCCCAGAGCAATGAGATCTGCTGTCGCTCCGGCACCGGCTAGCAACATGAGGTTCGTGAAGGGAGGCGTCACCAGATCGGTCCAGGCATCGAACAACCGGAATGACCTGCGGAGCACCGACTCGCGGAGCAGTGGCCATGCATAGCGCCGGATCAGCGGATACCGTCCGCCTTCCCAGCGCGCCCTCTGACTCTCGGCGTTGCGGGCATCGGTCGGCATGGTCGCGACCACGGAGGCGGAAGGGGCGAAGCGCACGGCGATGCCGTTCAGGAGAAGTATCAATCCGTATTCAAGGTCCTCCGCGCGTCCGAATGCCGTCCACGGGACCCTCCTCAGCGTCGCGGCAGTGAACCCCATGCCGTTCCCGCGCAATCCTGCCGAACACCCGAGCACCATCCGCCCGAGGGGCCGGGCGACATTGTACAACAGGAATCCTGCCCGCGTGGCTTCCGAGCTCCATGCGCCCGGAGCGGGCTTGACCAGATCGCTGCACTGGACGGCGCCGGCACCGCGGTGCATGGTGTCATTCAGGACCTGGAGAAAATTCGTGGACATCGTGCTGTCCGCATCGCACACGGCGAACGCTTCATATCCTTCAGCCAGCAGGCGATCGAATGCCCACCGCAAGGCGTGCCCTTTGCTTCGCTCATGGTCGGAGAACCGGACGATGACACGTGCCCCCGCTTCCTGCGCACGATCCGCCGTCCGGTCGGTGCAATTGTCGGCCACCACGACCACGTCAAAGGCATCCACCGGATAGGTGATCGCCAGTGCGCTCCCGACGGTCTCCGCGATGCAGCTCTCTTCGTTATACGCGGGGATGATGAGAGCAAAGCGCCTCCTGCGTCCGGCGTTCCGTGCAGCATCCGGCCGTGCGAAGCATGCGAGGATGCTCAGGAGCCCGAGATAGGCGAGCGGGAGGCCCACCAGCAGAATGATGGCGATATGTGCGGCGGTGATCATGCCGGTACCCCTGCCGGATCGTGGTGCTTCTTCAGGAGCAGTTCATAGGCCGTGCCCACGGTATCGCCGATCGAGGTCCAATCGTACCGGGAACGGACCAACCTGTGTCCGGCGTCGGCGAGAGCTTCGGCCTTGCGGCGGTCCATAAGGAGCCGGAGCGTGGCGTCTGCGAATGCCTGTGGCGTGTCCGCGATCAGGACCGATTCGCCATCGGCGACGTCGATCCCTTCGCATCCGATCGAGGTGGTCACGATCGGCTTGCGCATGGCCAATGCTTCGAGCACCTTCAGCCGGGTGCCACCGCCGATACGCAGGGGAACGATGTAGACCGCGGAGCGCTGGATCGAGGGGCGTACGTCGTCAACGAAGCCTGTGACCTTCACATGCGAAGAGGCGAGTCGCCGGACCGATTCAGGGGGCGCGTTCCCAACGATGGAGACCCGGACGGTAGGGCGCACCTTATGAATGAGCGGAAGGACTTCGGTGACGAACCAGGTGACAGCATCCGCATTCGGGAAGTAATTGATGGCGCCGGTGAAGACAAGGGTATCGGCTTCCGTGGGCCCCTCCTGCGGCGTGAAGAAGTGGGTGTCCACCCCGTTCGGGATGACGATCTTGGGGACCCGGGGTATGTCCCGGTCAAGCAACGCCTTGTCGCGTTGCGATGGCAGAAAGATCATGTCCTGCTCGCCGCAGATCGCGATCTCCTGAGGGCGCAGCTTCCGTGCTTCATAGCCGGACCACAGGCGGCGCAGGAGGGAGTGCGATGCCTCGGCGGAGCGCCGGTGAATGTCGTATTCCACATTGGCCGCATCGAGCACGCGGATGGCCTCCGTCCGGAAGGTGAAGTATCCCATCACCGGGTAGGCGATCTGGACGAGGTCGAAGCGATGTCGTGCGAAGAGCCCATCGAGTGCGCGCTGCATGTCCTTGTTCCGGGATGCGATCTCGGTGAACGAGGTGTTGCGCAGGAGTGCGTAGAGCTGCCCGACACGCTTCCATGGATCGGCAAGCCAGAAGGGGTCGGGGACCATCGTGATCGCGTCCGGTGCGAGTCCGAACTCCGCGACCATCCGGTCGCGGTCGCCGGTGGTGCCGTACGAGAGCACGCGCACGTCGTGGTGCGCGCTCATCCAGCGGAGGAGGTGGTAGACGCGCAGGGCGCCTCCGAACACCGCGGGGACGGGCGCGTACGGTATGACGTTCAGGATCTTCATCACGTGCCGGATCTCTGCGGGACGAACATACGCCGGACGCTTGCCGGTGACAGTGTGGCCACGATGAACCTTCGTTCGTCGGCGTGAATGCCGCCGGTGAGCAGGACCACACCTGCGAAAATGAGGATGCTGCACATCGCGGTCAGCATCCACGGCAGACCGGTTCCCTGAAGGGCCCAGATCGCGCCGATCATGACGCCGCCTGCGGCGAAGGTCTTTGCCGGTTGTTTCCAGAAGCCGCGGGGGAAGAACCCGCGGGGCAGGAGTGCAAGGGCGCAGCACAGGATGCCGAACTCCGTGATATTCGTCGCAAGAGCTGATCCGATCCCGCCATTGCCCGCCTCGCGCTGAAAGAGCGGGATCAGGATGTAGTTCAATCCGACACTGAAGGGGATCGCTGCGAGGGCCACCATGGACCACGTCCGTTGACGATCCATGGCAATGATGGAGGTGACCAGGACGAAGTCCACGTACACCAGAAGCAGTCCCGGAACAAGCGCTTTCAGGATGACGACGGAACCACTGTACCCGGCGAGTCCGAACAGGAGTGCAATGATGTCCTCAGCGAAAGCGTAGGTGGCGACCGCTACCGGTACTCCCCCGAGCAGGATGATCTCGAGACTTTTAGCGGTCATGGGTGCCACCGGATCCTTCTGTCCGGCTTGCCGCGACAGGGCGGGGAAGACCGCCATGGAGAGGATGCTCGGGAAGAACATCAGGATATCGAAGAACCGGAATGCCGCACCGAACCATCCGACCACCGTCTCCGGAGCAAGGAAGGAGAGCATCACGGCGTTGATGCGGTAATAGATGACGGCGAAGATCGCCATCATGAGATACGGAAGGCCGGAGCGGAAGAGGCCGGGGATCGTGCGCCAGTTGATGCGCGGGAGCTTGTCGACGAACAGGCGGAGGCGCCGGAACCCGACGAGGCATCCGATGAGGGTGCTGACGGCCATGATGATGGCGATCTCGAACGATGTTGCGCCAAGGATGAGCGCTGCAACGCCAGCCACGGTCAGAAGGACCCGTTCGGAGATCGCGACGAATGAACGGTGGACCATTTCCTCGAAGCCCTGAAACGCGCTGATGAGCACGCCGAGGGGGCCTTCCCAGAATTTGGCGGCTGCGAGGATGCCGATGAGTGCCCGGACCTCCCACGGATAACCGGCGGCCCAGGCGAACAGGACCAGTATCGTGAATGACAGGAGGCTCAGGCCAAGCCGGAAACCGATGGAATCGGCAATGAGCTGGGGGGCCCGGTCGCGGTGGCGGGCGATCTCCTTGGCGATGAAGTACGCGCCACCGAAGTCCACGAACACCTGCGCGATCATGGTCACCGACATGGCAAGGAAGAGCCGTCCATAGTCCTCCGTACCGAGGTAGCGGGGGAGGAAGATCATCAGCACGAAGGAGGAGACCCACGTCACCACCTGTGATGCCATGAGTACCGTGGCGTTCCGTGCCACCGATGAAGCGAGGTCCTTGCTCACAGTGCCGTCCTCACGGCCGGTGGTTCCGGAAGGTCGCTCATCCGGGCCATCGATCGTCTGCCGATGGTCCCGAGTCTGACGCCGGGCGCAAACACACTCAACGCCAGGCCCAGAGGTCCGGTGCGCGCGTCGATCGTCCTCCGCCTTATCTCCATCAGGTCGCTCCCGAACACGGCATAGGGTGTCTGTCCTCCCACCGCGAACATGTATCCGGCGTCCTGTGCGATGCGTTTCACTGCCTCGCTCACGTCGCCGTCGGGATAGGCAAGCGCAAGGACCTGCGCTCCGATCACGCTTTCCAGGATCTCCCGTGAGCGGCAGAGCTCGCGCCTGACCGTTTCGGGCGTCATGGATGCGAGGGAGGTGTTCGAACAGGTGAGCGAGCCGATCTCGCATCCGGAGTTCTGCAGGGCAACGAGCTGGTCAGGATCGAACGGAATGTCGGTGTCACCCGTACGCTGCCCCGTGGTTCGCCGGACCGGTTCGTTGCCTGCTGGTACGAAGACCACGGCACGCAGGCCATTGCTGCGGAGCGATGGAAGGATGTGCCGGTGCATCTCCTGAATGCCACCATCGAACGTGACGATGATCGGTCTGCGCGGGAGATGCAGTTCTCCCTCCCGGAACAAGCGGAAGTCCTCGAAGGTGATCAGCGTGCATCCCCACCGGTCCAGGAGTTCGAACTGCCGTTCCATAGCCTCTCCGGGCAGGTTCGTGCCGGCACGCGTGGCATCGCCCGGCTCCGGGAGCCGGTAGCGCAGGACCTGGATGGCGGAGGGGTCGCCCTCCGAGATGAGTGGTTCACGATGAAATGGTGCTGAACGCATGATCGATGCCTGTGGATGGCCCTGGTACAAGGGACGTGTGATTCACCAGCGACGGCTGCTGCGCGTTACGGTGATCTGTTGTGTGAGAATACGGAACAGGAACCATGGGATCTCGACGAACACACGCTCCCATTTTGCCCGCGGGTCCATCATGAACCGGAAGAGCCATTCCAGGCCCAGCCGCTGGAGCCATCGTGGCGCGCGCATCTTGCCGCCCGAAAGAAAGTCGAAGAGTCCGCCCACCGTGAAGCACACCCGGACAGGAAGCTGGCGTGCCACGCGCGTCATCCAGATCTCCTGCAACGGGCTTCCCAGCGCGATGAGAAGGACCTCGGGCCGGGCGATCCGGATCATCTCCTGGATCGCCTGGTCATCGATACCCGCGAACTGCCCGTGGTGGGCTCCGGCGATTCGGAGTCCGGGATATCGTTGCGTCAGGATCTCGCGGCACGCCGACACAACGTCGGGATGCCCGCCCAGCAGGAAGACCGACATCTTCTGATGTGCGAGAAGGTCCAGCACCCTCGGGATGAAGTCGGTGCCGTTCATGTTCTCGCGGACGGGGAGGCCATTGAGGCGCCCCGCCAGGGAAAGGCCGGAGCCATCGGGGAGGACCAGGTCCGCCCTATGCAACGCATACCGGAGTTCATGGTCATAGCGTGCGATGGAGATGCTGTGCACGTTGGCGAAGCTGACCTGGCGCGGCGTACGGGGTTGCGGTTCGTCAAGAAAGGACCGGACCACGGCCAATGCTGTGGGCGTGTCGATGTTATCAAAGCAGATATCATCGACGCAGACGCGCTCCGTTTCCGTGAGCGCTGCCTGAACATTGTCCCCTATGCGGACCCCGGTACTTGCCCGTGCCGTCGCTTCCGTGGTCATGTGGTCCCTCCCTGAGGATGAAGAGGTTGCCCGGCCGTTGTCGATGCTTCGGGCGCGGCGGGCAGGAGAGCGTGCAGCCCCGTCAGCAATCCCATCAGAGCTCCCATGTACAGCATCGTGCGGTAACGGACGAGGTGGAGATCGAAGTATGCGGCGACGAGCTGGTTGATGATCGCGATAACGATCATGACCGCGACCGCCTTGAGGTATGGATCGTGTGTGGCCCGGGCGATCATTGCGCCACGCACGCCCAGGACATCGACGAAGAGCCAGAACACCAGGAAGCCCACGCCGCCGATCTTGACGAGGAGCCAGAGGATGTTGTTGTGCGCCATGTAGTCGCGGAGCGCATAGTTGATCTTCACCAGTTCCAGTGGCTGATAGTATTTGGTCCCGAATCCGATGCCCACCAGCGGGTAGAACCGCACGGTATACGCGAGGTTGAAGTTCTCGAGCTTGCGATAGAGGTTCGAATAGTAATTCCGGTCGCCCAGGGTCTGCTGGTCATCCACGAATCCCGAGCGGATCTGATTCAGCGGCGAAGCGATCCTGCTCGTGCTGCCCCAGAAGAGAACGACGTACAACACGATGATCGGGAGCACGGGCGCCGTGCGTTTCAGGATGTGGAGGATCTTCTCGCGTGGCATGATCGCAAGGAAGATCGCGAGCGAGGCGCCGAGGGACGCGAATGCGGCGCGGCGATTCGCCGCATAGAAGCCGAGCGTCAGAGGGATGTTCGCGAACAGCAGGAAGGTCCGCTGCGGGGTGCTGCAGCCGTAGAGCGCGAGTCCCGCATGCAGCGCCCAGAGGGTGATGAAGAACACCGGATCCTCGTGCGTGAGGAGCGCATCATGTCCGTCGAGGGTGAACCCGAGCCCCGCGAAGCGGATCGTCCCCTCGATCCCCTTGAACGTCAGGGCGAGGATGCAGACCCAGATGACGGCACGGATCTGCTCGCGGGTCCGGATGATCTGCGAAAACAACGTGTAACTGATCAGCATATATCCCAGGCCACGCAATTCCCAGAGCGCGGCGGTCATGTCGCCGCCACGCCCGGCACCCGCAATGAACTCGAACATGATCCACGCGAGGAACCCCAGGGCCATGGGCCAGCCCACGGGTTTCCGGGGCGCAGGGGCCGTCCGGAGAACGAGGCCGACGAGATAGATGGCGAACAGGAGCGCCAGATGCAGGTCCAGCGGACTGAATGCGGCGGCGGATATCCGTGGCAGATACGGAATGACATTGATGTTGTTGAAGTACTGGATCGTATAGGTGAAGGAATTGAACTCCGGGACCTCGAACTGGTCGATCATCAGTACCGCGGCAAGGAACGCATAGACGCCCCACTCGAGGCGGTAGAGCGTAAGAGCGAGGACGGCGATGAGCCCGACAAATCCGATCCCGCCGACACCGGAGTCACCTCCGAAGACCACGAGTGCACCGGTCACCACAGAAAGCGCGGTGACTGCGAGCACATCGGGTGGCGGCACATGCGCGGCGATCCTTCCGGCAAGAGCTGCCGGGAAGAGCGGTACGCGTGGGGATGTTGGACTACTGATCATGGTTCATGTTTCGTGCGGTGCATTCTTCAAGAGCCGGGGGGCCGCATGGATGGAGGATCCATCAGATACATGCTGGCGAGGACGATCACCAGCTGGACGGCGCCGGAGAGAAACAGGATCATCACCGTCCGGCCTTCCAGGCTGCGAAGCCTGGTCCCGATCATCACCGCAAGGAGATATCCGCCGAACAACGCGGCAAGCGGGATCATCGGGGAAACCTCTGGTTTCTCCGTGGGCGTTCCGCGCCATTGTAGACGAAACCGAGGATGCGGTGCTTGTTGACGATCTCGATCGCGTTGCTGAGCTCGCCGTGCTTCGTCTTGTCGCCATGCACCACGAGCAGAATGCCGTCCAACTAATTGGTGAAGAGCAGGGGGACGAGATGCTCGCGCAGGGCGGGCATGTCGATGATGACGAAGTCGAACTGCTCCTTCAGAGAGTAGACCACATCGCGGAAGGCCGCGATCTGTTCGAGCTGGAACGAAGGCTCGAGGGGAGCCGTAGCGTCGTTCAAGGTGAATTGGATCCCTCCGGCAAGCCCGGAGCGCACCACGCCTCCCGTCAGGACGTAGAGGTCGGTGATCGCCGTACGCGCGACGTGGATAGGGCTCCCGCCGACCGCCTCCAGAAGGCCGGGACCGACGGGCACATCGAAGATCTCATGGAGGCGTGGCTTGTGAACGTTCATGTCCACCAGGACCGTCTTCCGCTGATATGCGACCGTTAGCGAGATCGCAAGATTGCATGCGGTGAGCGTCTTGCCCTCGCCGGGGTTCGCGCTGCTCACAGCAATGGCGGCGTTCACCGTCGCGTCGCCCTGTGTGAGGAGGGTGTAGTTGAAGCAATCGTAGAATTGGGGGCCGACCATGGTGCTGTCGACCCGGACACCGACATCGGGGCGGAGCACGACGGGTTTCTTCAGGCGGATCAGTTTACTGCCGGGCTCGCTCCCGTCGGCCCCGTTGCCGTCATGGTGGCCGTGGTCGGTTTCGGGTTCCCGCTTGGTCCGGGGCGGAAATGATTCTCGGGCGAAGGCGTTGTCAGTACTCACGAGCGACGTACTCCCTGAGGGATGAGGGCAATGATGGGTTTGCCGAACGCTTCGATCTCCCGGGGTGAGCGGATGGTCGTATCGAGGATCTCGATCCCCACAGAGCTCAGGATCCCCAGAAAGAGCCCGGCGAGGATCCCGCCTGCGACGATCAGCATACGGTTGGGTTTCGTCGGCCGTGTGGGTACACGTGCGCGGTCGATGATGGTGAAGGCATGCTGTGCGTTCAACCCGAGCTCGCGTGCAATGCGCGCCTGCTCCACCTTCACCCGCATGTCATTATAGAGCTGCTGGTAGAACGAGTAATTGGACTCGGTGTCGCGGTCCATGGTCTGTGAGATCGAGGATTGTGTTATGGCCTGGACGATCTCCGACCGGGTGGTCTGGGTCTCGGAGAGGCGGGAGGTGAGTATGGACAACTCGGAGCGGAGCATCACCCGCGTGCGTTCGAGGACCTCCATGATGCGCGACTCCACCTTTCCGACCTCGGGGTGGCGCGGAGTGTATCTGGAGGTAACACTATCGTACGCCAGCGTGAGAGGGCGCAGGTCGGCGGCGGTCGGTACATCCACGGCCAGGAGCTCAGAGAGGGCTGCACGTCCCCTGTCGGTCCGGAATGCATCCGGGAACAGATCGATATTGGCCATGGCCCGCTCGCGCTCGCGGATGCGCTCGGAGGATTCGCGGATCCGTTCGTTGAGAGCGTCGAAACGGCCGGTGAACGACGCGACGCCTCCCGGTGACTCTTTCGAACGCTGCTTCAGAAGGGAGACCATGGATGCCGTGGTCCTTCCGTACTTCTCTTCGTATTCTCTGAGCTTGTTCTCAAAGAACTGGACGGTGTACTCGTTGCGCTTGAATTCCGCGCTCAGGCGGGACTGGATGAACATGTTGGCGAGGAGCGTGACGGCGCGCTGGGCACGCACGGGATCGGTGTCTGCGAAGGTCATGGTGAACGAATCGGACCCGCTTCTGTCGGTCCGTATGCTCGCCTTCGTCCTGTCGATGAGTTCGTCCACCGCTGCAGGTGTGTCCACCCCCACCTTCATATCGAGACTGTCGAGCAGCGCTTCGATCATCTGACGGCTGTACACGATCTCATTGAACGTCCGGAGGCGGTCCTCGGACGCGAGCTGGACGGCCATGGTGAAGCTGACCAGGGGATTGAGGATCTCGTCCCGCTGCACCCAGATCGTTGTGGATGACTCATAGCGTCTGGACATCAATGTGGATCCGATGATACTCAGCGCGGTGACAATGAGCAGCGGCAGGATGATCCAGAATCGCCGTCGCTGGACGATGGCCAGGATCTGGTGCATGCTGAATTGTGGTGAACTCACTGGGCCTCGAAGGTTCGTACGTGTGACGTGTGGACACTCCCGTTCAGATACAATGCACGTGCCAGTATCCATCCACCGTCGGAACCCCGCTCTCTGCGCACATTGCACGATTCTCACCGCGCGGGAACATCGCATGAAACGGCGAATGGTCCCTGTGGAGTCACTCGCCCCGGGAAGAGTGTCCCCTCTGGATACACTTCTCCTGACGCATCTGCAAAGTTCGCAACGAAAGCGGTGACTTCATGTCGGCACGCTTCTTGTCATACCCATGTGAGCGCATCCTTGCGCGGCCCGATCACCCGTCGTCTTCATCTCTGCCAGAACGGATCCATGACATACACCCGGTATCGAGTTGCACGCCATCTGCTGTTCACGTTGCTGTTGTTCACCGCGGGGTGCGGTTCCGACCAGTACCTCACGAGGGACATCACGTCATGGTCCGTCGAGCGGAAGCGCATGACGACGGACTCAGAGGAGTATGTCATTCAAGCGGGCGATCAGGTGGAGATCTCGGTCCCCGATTATCCGGAGTTCAACGTCACGGAAACCGTCCGTGAAGATGGCATGATCACGCTACCTGTCATCGGCGACACGCCGGCCCGGGGTGCAACGAAAGGTCAATTGAATGAGACCATCGGCAAACGCCTCTCGAGCTATGTGACGAGCACCGTGCGGCCATCGATCAGGATCAAAGGTGCGCTGGAGCAGAAGCTCGTCATCCTGGGATCGGTGACCAGCCAGGGGACGTTCGTGTCGACGACGCCCGTCTCGCCCTTCCAGGCACTGGCGTTCGCGGGAGGGCCGTCGGCGAACGCCGACCTGCGTCACGTGCGCGTCTTCCGGGGAGGGGACAGCGAGTCGACCGTGGAATTGGACCTCTCCGCATCTCTTGCAACGCTTCCCGGACGGAATGAAACGCTCCCGTTGATCTACCCGGGAGATCTCATGTACGTTCCGCGGGAAGAGAACGTTATCAGGGACTTTGCCGATCTCCTTCGCGACGTGATCGTGCTCTTTGGGATCTTTGCGATCATCCGATGACGACCATGAACCCCGTGCGAACCGTGATCCTTGCCGCTGTCGCCACGATGATGGTCACCGTGGCCGGATCAGCCCAGACCCCGTACTATCACACCTTCCGTCCCTCGGCGATCAGCATGAGGCCGGCCGGCCTGGCGGATGCTGCGAACGCGGATGCCCGGGATGTGACAGCCATGTTCTGGAATCCCGGCAGCCTTGCGTTCCTCCGATACCAGAACATCGTGCTCACGCACATCAGTGACCCCGGGACCCACGCCAAGACCGAGCAGGTGAGCGCCGCCGTATTCCGCAACGCCGAATTCTCCCTGGGGGTCAATGCGCTGGTGATGCATGGCGGGACGTTGACCCCCGAGGGCGGACCCACGACGGAGTTCAAGGGGATCGGCGGTGATGCAGCGCTTTCGTATCTGCTCCTGCCGACGATCAGCGTTGGGATGATCGCGGGAGTGCGGGACATGACGATCGGTACCGCGCGCAAGACCACCGGGTGGGGGCTTCTGGGTGTGTTCTACTATCCATCGCCCGGTATCTCCTATGGACTGACATACGGTGCGGTACGGGGGGTGACCTACTGGTACTCCAATGCACAAAGCGGGATCCTCTGGGAACCCGATCTTGCGCAGTACCTGGAGATCGGTGCCACGATGACCTATCCTCCACGTGCAAAGGACCCGGTGGTGACTCTGACGCTGGCAACGCAAAGGAATTTCCCGGGAGTGTCGCAGTTCAGTACGAAAGGTGGCCTCGAGATCAGTCCCGTGTCCTGGATGGCATTCAGGGTCGGGTTCAAGGTCGGATCGGTGGAACGTGTGGCACGCTATGGCATCGGGTTCAGGTATTCACGCGCGCGCCTGGACCTTGCGCTCGCCCCGAGTGCCGTGGAGAATCGATTTGGAGGTATTGCTCTGGTGATCGACCTATGAAGACACCATCTTCGCACAAGTCTGACCGGCATCCCGAACCGGTGCCCTTGCTCTCGCTTCACGGGCAGCGTGGACCTGTCCTGCGGCCATCATGGGAACATATCTTTGACCGGTCCCGCAATCCTGCCATGAAAGAGATCGTGGAGACCATCCGCCGTGTGGCCGCGAGTCATGTCAATGTCCTCCTGCTGGGGGAGAGCGGAACAGGGAAGGAGTGGGTTGCGCACATGATCCACCAGGCGAGCCCTCGTGCCGTAGGACGCTTCGTGACCGTGGAATGTTCGGCACTGACGCCGGAGGAGCTTGAACGCGAGGTCTTCGGATATGAGTCCGTCCAGTGGCGTGAGGTGGATATCAAGCCGGGTGCCATGGAACGCGCGAACGACGGTACTATCCTGCTGAATGAGATCGGTGCCGTCCCTCCTGCGCTCCTGTTGCGCATGCTTCGTGCGGTCGAGTTCCAATCCCTCCGGCGGATCGCGGGATCCGATGATGTCACGCTCAACGTGCGGCTGATCTCCACCATGACGCAGCCGGCCGGTGACGCACGCGGCCTCCGGGCCTTCCCCGACGGCCTGTTGCACCGGCTCAGCCCGATCCATGTGGAATTGTTGCCGCTGCGCAAGCGGCGGGAAGATATCCCGATGCTGATCGAGACGTTCCTGGGAGATGTCGAGGCCCGTCCCGGCATGTCGCCGGTGCGCTTCTCGCAGGAGGCGCTCCGCGTGTGCCGGGAGTTCGACTGGCCGGGAAACCTCCGTCACCTCAGGAATGCCGTCGAGTATGCCGCTGTCATGTGCGGGGGGGATGCGATCCTGCCCGAGCACCTGCCTCCGTATCTCCACGAAGAATTCGGGCGGAAGGGATAGTCACCTATGCCGATCGCATTCCATCTGGCCCTGGTCTTTGCCATTCCCCTCGTCATCACCCTGCTGATCACGCCGGCGGTGATCCGGCTTGCCCATGTGATCGGGGCCATCGACCGTCCGGGTGCCCGCAAGGCGCACAGCACGCCGACGCCCCGCCTTGGCGGCGTTGCCGTCAGCATCGCGTTCGGTATCTCCGTTGTTCTCGTGATGATGTTCGAACGCGTGCTTCAATTCCCCGTCTGGGCAACGGGCCAGCAGGGGATCACCCTTGCCATCGCCCTCATCGTGGTTGTGCTCCTTGGTGTCTGGGATGATATCCGCGAACTCCGGCCGAAGCAGAAGTTTCTCGTGCAGCTTCTGCTGAGCTCCGTCGTGTATCTCGCCGGCTTCCACGTCTCGGGGATCACGGATCCGTTCGGCGATGGCAAACTCGACCTCGGTGCATTCGATTACATCGTGACGGTGCTCTGGATCGTGGGGGTGACGAATGCGATCAATCTGATCGACGGACTGGACGGCCTTGCCTCCGGTGTCTCTGCGATCGCGCTTCTGACCATGGTCCCCATCGCGATCATGCATGAGGATGTCGGTACCGCCGTGGTGGCCCTGATCCTTGCCGGTGCCGTACTGGGCTTCCTGCGGTACAATTTCAATCCGGCACGCGTGTTCCTCGGCGACTCCGGCAGCCTGTTCCTGGGCTTCATGCTTGCGGTCCTGTCGCTGCAAAGCTCGACGAAGAGTACCACCGCGTTCGCGATCATGATACCGATCGTGGCTCTTGGCCTGCCGATCATGGATACGTTGCTCTCCATGCTGCGGCGCCTCCTCCGGTCGCTCCTGCCCTCCGCCGGCGCGGCGCCCGCCCGGGGGAAGTGGTGGAATTCCATGTTCGTGCCGGACCGGGGCCACATCCATCACCAGCTCCTGGCGCGCGGGTTCTCCCAGCGCCATGCCGTGCTTGTCCTGTACCTGGTCTCCTGCCTCCTGGGTGCGGGGGCCTTCGTCATCACGCTCGCGAACAATGCGGACGCGGTCTTTGTCCTCGTTGTCGTGGGTATCGCCCTCGTCGTGGGTGTGCGGCAGTTGCGGTACCAGGAGATCGCCCTGTTGCAGAACGGGATCTTCCTGCCGCTCTTCGACACCCAGGTCGTGAACAGGAACGTGTTCCAGGTATTCCTCGATATCGTCTTCATCATCGTGGCGTTCGCAGGCGCATACATGATCCACGACGGTGCACGGCATTCGCGGATCCTCGATCCTGACCTGGTGACCACTGTGACGATCACCGCGTGCATCCAATTTCTGGTGTTCTGGGCCATGGGAACGTACCGCTTCTCGCTGCGGCAGTTCAGCCTGGCCGATGGCCTCTCGATCAGCAAGACCGTCTTCGTTGCGGTCGCCCTGTGTGGCACCATCTATGCGCTGCTGCCGTTCCACGTACCGTACGTCGACCTGACAACCATCCTGCTGGACTTCTACATCCTCCTCACGCTTGCGGTCAGCTCGCGGTTCTCCTTCCGCGTCCTTTCGCACATCTTCCGGAAGAACAGGGAGGGTACACGGAAGGTGCTGATCTATGGTGCGGACCGGAATGGGGTCTTCGCCCTGCAACGCATCCTGGAATCTGAGCTGGAGATCGTGTCGCCTGCGGGCTTCCTGGACGACAGGCCAAGCGTCGAAGGGAAGCGACTGAACGGGTACCCGGTGTTCGGCGGCCACTGGAAGCTGGAACAGCTTGTCAACCGGCGGATGATCAAGGAAGTCCTGTTGTCGGGGGATGATATCAAGCCGGAGGTCTACAGGCGTCTGACGAAGAAGGCCCGCGAGCTCGGACTCTCGATCCGGCGGTTCAATGTGCGATTTGACGAGATCGTGGCTCCCGGAGAACCTGCCGGGGACACCAAGGCCGTTCCGTGGCCCGGAGGAGCGGACGCGCTCAGCAACATTCATCAGCATCAATGATCATCGATCACCACACACAGGATGCCCATGTACATACTCGGCCTCTCATGCTTCTATCATGACAGCGCTGCTGCGCTCATCAAGGATGGCGTGATCGTTGCGGCCGCCCAGGAAGAGCGGTTCACACGCATACGCCATGATTCAGCCTTCCCGGCCCAGGCGATCGCGTACTGCCTGGCCGAAGCGGGGATCTCGGCACGCGACATCGCACACGTCGCGTTCTATGACAAGCCCCTCGTCAAATTCGAACGGATCCTGGAGACCTATCTGGCGACGGCGCCACTCGGGATCTCGTCATTCCTGATGGCCCTGCCGCTCTGGCTCAAGGAAAAACTGTGGATGCCCTCCCTGATCACCGACAACCTCGGTGAAAAGGTGCCGCTCCTCTTCCTCGAGCATCATGAATCGCATGCTGCGTCCGCCTTCTACCCGTCGCCATTCCAGCGCGCTGCCTTCCTTACGATGGATGGCGTAGGAGAATGGGCCACCACGAGCTACGGCAGGGGGGTCGACAACACCCTGACCCTCCTCGGTGAGATGGATTTTCCGCATTCGCTGGGTTTGCTCTATTCCGCGTTCACCTACTTCACGGGCTTCAAGGTGAATTCTGCAGAATACAAAGTGATGGGCCTCGCACCCTACGGCGAACCGCGCTATGTGCAGACGATCCTCGACAACCTCATCGATCTGAAGCCGGACGGTTCATTCCGCATGAACATGAAATACTTCGACTATTGTGCGGGATTGAAAATGACCGGGGAGGAGATGGACGCGCTGTTCGACGGCCCGCCGCGGAAACCCGAGTCGAAGCTCACACAGCGGGAAATGGACCTGGCGCGTTCGCTGCAGGAGGTGACCGAAGAGATCATGCTCCGTGCCGTGCGGCACGTGCACAAGGTCACCGGCGAGAAGAACCTCGTCCTCGCCGGCGGCGTGGCACTCAACTGCGTGGGCAATGGCCGCGTGCTGCGGGAAGGGCCCTTCGATGATATCTGGATCCAGCCCGCGGCCGGTGATGCCGGCGGCGCACTGGGGGCTGCCCTGTTCGCATGGCACGCGTATCTCGGTCAGCCACGCACAACGTCCGGGGGCGGACGCGACAGTCAGCGGGGATCCTACCTCGGGCCTGTCTATGCGGACCGCGAGATCGAAGAGTACCTGCAGCTGAACGACATCGCCTACCGGAAGGTCGCACCGGAGGACCTCGCGGAAGAGGTGGCGGAGATACTCGCCAACGAGAACGTCGTGGGGTGGTTCCAGGGCCGCATGGAATTCGGGCCGCGTGCGCTGGGTGCACGCAGCATCATCGGCGATGCCCGCTCTCCCAAGATGCAGTCCATCATGAACCTGAAGATCAAATACCGCGAATCGTTCCGGCCCTTCGCCCCCTCGGTGCTTGCCGAACGTGTGTCGGATTGGTTCGAGATCGACCGCCCCAGCCCGTACATGCTCCTGGTTGCCAATGTACGGCGCGACCGGTGCATCACGACGACCGCGGAACAGGACCAGTTGTTCGGGATCGAGAGGCTGAACATCGCCCGGTCGGAGATCCCTGCGGTCACGCATGTCGATTACTCCGCGCGCATTCAAACGGTCGCACGCGAGGACCATCCCGCATACTACGACCTCATCGCAGCGTTCGAACGCAAGACCGGCTGTCCTGTGATCATCAATACGTCCTTCAATGTGCGGGGTGAACCCATCGTCTGCCGGCCCAAAGAGGCGTACACCTGTTTCATGCGGACGGAAATGGACTATCTCGTGATGGGCAACTTCATCGTTGCGAAGTCGCAGCAGAAGGAGCTCGTGACGGACACCAACTGGAGAAAGGAATTTGCCCTTGATTAGCGAGAAGATCAATGCCTCGGACCGTGAGGTCCGCAAGTTCGGCCTGATGTTCGCGGTGATCTGTCTGGCCGTGGCCGCCTACAGTTTCTACCGCGAGGGTTCTGTCTGGCCGTGGTTCCTCGGCGGCGCGGGGGCGTTCGCTCTCGGCGGACTCATCGCGCGTCCGCTCCTCCGTCCGGTCTTCATCGGGTGGATGAAGTTCGCCTTCGTACTGGGCTGGGTGAACACGCGCATCATCCTCGGCCTCTTCTTCTACGGCATTCTGACGCCGGTCGGACTCATCATGCGGACGTTCGGGCGCGACCCGCTCACCCGGGCCATCACCCGTGGGCCGGGATCGTACTGGAAGGTCCGCGAGCAGGTGCCGTTCGACCCCAAGCGGTATGAGCAATTGTTCTGAGCCCGGTGAACGGGATCCACGCACATCAACACGGTACACGGAGGACGTATGTCTGGAATGGATAAGATCGGTATCCTTGGCGACCTGTGGTCGTTCATGCGGGTAAGAAAGAAGTGGTGGCTCGGGCCGATCATCGGCATGCTGTTGCTGCTCGGATTGCTCCTGGTCTTCACGCAGGGTTCGGCGCTCGCACCGTTCATCTACACGCTGTTCTGAGAATGCCCGTGGTGGGTTGTTCGTCACTGAACCATGCGATCATATGCCCCGGCGGCCCGAGCGGCTGCCGGCGGCGAGGGAATAGCGAATGAAAGCAGAACTCGTTCTGGCAGATGGGTACCGCTGCGAAGGAGAATCCTTCGGTGCGCCTGTTCCGTCGGCAGGGGAAGTCGTCTTCAATACCGGCATGGTCGGTTACCCCGAATCCATGACCGACCCCTCGTATGAGGGCCAGATCCTTGTCCTCACGTACCCGCTGATCGGCAACTATGGCATTCCGGTGAATGGTGCGGCGGATCCGGAAGCGATCGTCCGGCACTTCGAGAGCACCCGGATCCACGTGCGCGCGCTGATCGTTTCCCGGGTGTCGGAAGCCGCAAGCCATTGGACATCGCAGGACTCGCTCGGGGAGTGGATGAAGCGGCAGAATATCCCCGGCCTGAGCGGCGTGGATACGCGCGCCCTGACGAAACGTCTGCGCGCGAAGGGGACCATGCTCGGCCGCCTTGCGGTCGGCGATGCGGAGGTGCCGTGGGACGACCCGAACGAGCGGAATCTGGCCGCGGATGTCAGCATCACGAAGCCGCAATGGTATCCGGCTGCAGGAGAGCGGACCGTCATCCTCGTCGATCTTGGATGCAAGGAGAACATCGTGCGCAGCCTGGTGCGCCGCGGTGTGAATGTGCTCCGGGTGCCGTGGGACTATGACTGGACCCGCGAGCAGGCCGATGGTGTGATGCTCTCGAACGGGCCGGGCGATCCCCAGCGGTGCACGACCACGATCGAGATCCTCCGGAAGGGCTTCGCCCGGGATATCCCGATCTTCGGGATCTGCCTGGGCCATCAGGTGATCGGGCTGGCCGCCGGGGCAAGGACGTACAAATTGAAATACGGCCACCGCGGGCAGAACCAACCGTGCGTCGAGGTCGGAACCAAGCGTTGCTACATCACATCACAGAACCACGGGTATGCGGTGGACGAGTCCACGCTTCCACCGGAGTGGGCACCCTGGTTCTTCAATGCGAACGACGGCACGAACGAAGGCATCCGCCACCGGTCGCGGCCCATCTCTTCCGTTCAGTTCCATCCGGAAGCATATCCCGGGCCATCGGACACTGACCATCTCTTCGACATTTTTGCGGGAGCGTTCACCCATGCCACTCAGTGTGCGTAAGGTCCTTCTCCTCGGCAGCGGCGCGCTGAAGATCGGCGAGGCCGGAGAATTTGACTACTCGGGAAGCCAGGCGCTGAAGGCGCTCAAAGAAGAAGGCATCACGACGGTCCTTGTCAATCCTAACATCGCCACCATCCAGACATCGGAGGAACTGGCAGACAAGGTCTATCTCCTGCCCGTGAATCCTGAGTTCGTCACCCAGGTGATCGAACGGGAACGGCCTGATGCGGTCCTCGTGGGGTTCGGCGGACAGACGGCGTTGAATTGCGCGCTGGCGCTCTGGGATGCCGGCATCTTCCAGCGGTATCATGTTGCGGTGCTCGGGACGCCGATCTCGACCATCAAGGACACCGAAGACAGGGAATTGTTCGTGCGGCGGCTGAACGAGATCGGTGTGGATACGCCGCATTCGCAGGCCATCACGACGCTGGAAGGGGCGAAGAGCGTGGCCCGCTCCATCGGCTATCCGGTGATGGTACGCGCCGCGTACGCTCTTGGTGGACTCGGGTCCGGCAAATGTGCTGATGAACCGGAACTCGAAGAACGGGTCCGGAAGGCCCTGGCCCACTCCCCCCAGGTCCTGATCGAAGAGTACCTCAGTGGCTGGAAGGAAGTGGAGTACGAGGTCGTCCGCGATGCCGACGACAATTGCATCACGGTGTGCAACATGGAGAACCTTGATCCCCTGGGGATCCATACGGGGGAGAGCATCGTGGTGGCGCCGAGTCAGACGCTCACGAATCAGGATTACCACCGGCTCCGGGAGATCGCGATCCGGACGATCCGCCATCTCGGCGTGATCGGGGAATGCAACATTCAGTACGCGCTCGATCCGTACTCCGATGCCTACCGCGTGATCGAAGTGAACGCACGGCTGAGCAGGAGTTCGGCACTTGCTTCAAAGGCCACGGGCTACCCCCTGGCATACGTGGCGGCGAAGCTCGCGCTCGGCCACAATCTTACCGACCTCCGCAATTCCGTCACCCGGACCACCACGGCATGCTTCGAACCGGCGCTCGATTACATCGTGGTCAAGATCCCGCGCTGGGACCTGAAGAAGTTCCGGAATGTCTCCACGCAGCTCGGGTCCGCCATGAAATCCGTCGGCGAGGTCATGGCCATCGGCCGGTCATTCGAGGAGACGCTGCAGAAAGCGATCCGCATGCTGGAGATCGGCATGGATGGGTTGATCACGCCGCGTGCGCCGCAGTTCGACGACCTGGATTCGGCGCTGTCGAAGCCGGGGACGGAGCGCATCTTTGCCCTGCCCGAAGCCATGCGGCGCGGGTATACCATCGAGCGGATCCGCGCGCTGACGCACATCGATCCGTGGTTCCTCCAGGGCATCGCAGGGGTGGTGCAGATGGAGCAGCGCCTGTCCGCGTACACCGGCGGCCCCTGCCCCCGCGATATCCTGCGCGAAGCAAAGAAGAAGGGGTTCTCGGATGGTCAGATCGGGGCGATCCTGGGCCTCGATGAGCAGGCCGTTCGCCGGATCCGGAAGAATGCCGGGATCGTGCCGCGTGTGAAGCAGATCGACACCTTGGCGGGTGAGTATCCGGCCAGCACCAACTACCTCTATCTGACGTATGACGGGACCGAGGACGATGTGGAGCGTGAGACGGGGAAGAGCATCCTGATCCTGGGTTCGGGAGCCTATCGCATCGGCAGCTCCGTGGAGTTCGACTGGTGCTGCGTGAATGCGTCGACCACCGTCCGCGCACTGGGGTACAGATCGATCCTCGTCAATTACAATCCCGAGACCGTCTCCACGGATTACGACATGTGTGACCGCTTGTACTTCGACGGCATCACGCTCGAAACGGTCATGGACATCTACGAACGTGAGCAGTGCCTGGGCGTCATCGTATCCGTTGGCGGCCAGATCCCGAACAACCTGGCGGTGAAACTCCATGAGGGCGGGCTCCGCATCCTGGGCACATCGCCGATGGATATCGACAGGGCCGAGGATCGCCACAAGTTCTCGACATTGCTCGACGAGATCGGGGTGGACCAGCCGGAGTGGATCGAGGCGGCATCCATCGAGGACGCAGCGGCATTCGCCGATCGGGTGGAGTATCCGGTCCTGATCCGGCCGTCGTACGTCCTGAGCGGGGCGGCCATGGGCGTTGCCACCACCCGGCACGAGCTCGAGTCGTTCCTCGAACGGGCCGCGGATGTCTCGCCCAATCACCCCGTGGTCCTCTCCAAGTTCTATGAGAACACACGGGAGATCGAGATCGACGCGGTCGCGGCATTCGGCCATCTGGTGACCATGGCCGTGACCGAGCATGTGGAGAATGCAGGTGTGCATTCCGGTGACGCGACGCTGGTGGTGCCGCCGCAGCGGACCTATCTCGAGACGCTCCGGAGGATCCGGAAGATCACGGAGCAGATCGCGGAGGCGCTGGTCATTACCGGGCCGTTCAACATCCAGTTCCTTTCGAAAGGGACCGACGTCCGGGTGATCGAATGCAACCTCCGGGCCTCGCGGAGCTTTCCGTTCGTCTCGAAGATGTACAAGGTCAACTTCATCGACCTTGCGATCAGGGCGATGGTCGCCGGCGAAGTGCCGGACGTGGAGCATCATCTGTACGACCTCGACTATGTCGGCGTCAAGGCCCCGCAGTTCTCATTCACACGGCTGCAGGGAGCCGACCCCACGGTGGGGGTGGAGATGGCGTCCACGGGTGAAGTAGGATGCGTGGGCGAAGATTTCGAAGAAGCCTTCCTCAAGGCCCTGATCTCGGTGGGATTCCGCTTTCCCATCAAGCGCGTCCTGTTGTCCACCGGCCCTCTCGTCGACAAAGTGGCGTTCCTCGAAAGCGCGCGTCTGATGCATCAGCAGGGGATCGAATTCTACGCGACGTCAGGAACGGCAGAGTTTCTGGAATCATTCGGGATCCCGGTCACCGCGGTGCATTGGCCCTCGGAGGGGCTCCTTCCGGACGCCGGAGAACTTCTGGAGCAGAAGATTGTCGATCTGGTGATCAACATACCGAAGAACCATCAGGAGACGGAACTGACGAACGACTACTTCATCCGGCGCAAGGCGGTCGATTTCGGCATCCCCTTGCTGACGAACATCCAGCTTGCCAACAGGCTGGCGGAAGCGATGACGCACAAGAAGCCGGGACAACTGCACATCAAGGAGCTTCAGGCATATGCGTAGGTCTGCTGCACAGCCGTTCATGGAGCAATCATGCGGGAGGACGTCGCTATGACACGATCCGGCCGCACCCCCGGCGTACTCAGGCGCTGGTTCCAAACATCGCTTCTGCTCGGCGCAAGTATCCTGCTGGGCCTGATCTTCCTCGAAGAGGTCGTGCGCATCATCGAACCCCGCGAGGTGATGAGGTATTTCTTCACGGCCTCCGATCCCATCCTGCACCATCGGTTCATCCCGGGGGCATCGGGGAGGTATAAGACCACGGAATTCGATGTCGCGTACACCATCAACAGTCTGGGGCTGCGCGACCGGGAGATCTCGCTGGCGAAGCCGCCCACAACGCGGCGCATCCTGATGCTCGGGGATTCCTTTACCGAGGGGGATGGGGTCGAATATCAGGAGACGTTCTCGGCCTGCCTGCAGCGGATGCTGGACACGGCAGCGCTTCCCGTGCGCTGGGAAGTGATCAATGGCGGCGTCGGCAGCTACGCGCCGGTGGTCGAGTACATTTATCTCCACAATGGCGGCCTTGCATTGCAGCCTGATATGGTCGTGCTGAACCTCGACCTTTCCGATTTCTTCGATGATCTCGGCTACAGCGCCCTCGCACGCTACGACGAGCATGGCCTGCCTCTGGCCGTGCGGCCGGCGGAGGAGCCACGCCCGGCGAATGCGCTCAGTGCGGGATTGCTCGACATCAAAGATTTCTTCAAGGAGCATACGCGCCTCTATAATTTCGTGCGCCTGAGGATCGACAGGTATCTGGAAGGCTCCCGGCACACGATCGATATGTCGGGCGATCTCCGGTACGACAAGTATGCCATGTTACGCCCCGGGAACCGCCTCGACCTCGGGCAGGCCGGCGCCATCACCTTCGGAGCTCTGCGGACGATCCGCGATACGCTCGCCGCGCACGGCGTTCCTCTGCTCGTCACCGTCTATCCGTACGGCCACCAGGTGCGCCCCGATGAATGGGTCGCGGGACGCCAGTTCTGGGGATTCAAGCCGGACACGCTCTATGGTCTGGAACCACAGGACGAGATCGAGAGGATCCTCACCGGGCGGGGCATCCCCGTAGCGAATTTCTGTCGGGCCTTTCGCGATCGTGCCGCCTCGGTCCACCCTCTGTACCACGACTACAATGGCCATTGGGTCGCAGCCGGCCATGAGATCATTGCGCAGGAACTCTATGCGCGCCTGCTCCCGGAACTTCGCGCGGCAGGGCAGCCATGACGGTGACCTCCCGACTCCGCTCGCTTGCGGGCCATGCCGGATTGCTCGTGGGCGGTCTTCTGATCGCTGCGCTTCTCGCCGAAGCGGTGATCAGAATGACCGCACCCCAGCGTCTCGAATCGCACCGCCCGATCTACGTTGCCGACTCGTTGCTCGTGTATCGTCTGAAACAGAACTACGACGCCTCGTACCACCAGCCGGAGTTCTCGATCCATGAGCAGACCAACGATCTCGGGCTCAGGAACGACCCTGTGGGTCCGAAGCGCCCGGGTGTCACGCGCATTCTCGGGCTCGGGGATTCGTTCTGCTACTCGAACTCCGTGCAGCTCCGCGAGACGTTCTTCAAGCAGCTCGAGGATCGCGAACGCGAACACAGCGGGAAGGAGATCGAGGTCATCAACGCTGCCGTGCCGGCCTACAGCACCGTGCAGGAATACCTGTATCTCCGCCGCGACGGCATGAAGCTCGAACCGGACGTCGTGGTCCTGGGCTTCTATGTGGGGAACGATTTCCAGGACTCGTATGAGCTGTTCGACTCCACCGGCCTGGCCACGGTTGATGTGGTCGACGGGGAACTCCGGGCCAATGACCGGTTCCCGGCCGCGCGGTATGAACAGCAGGAACGCGTGTTGCGGACGGCAACACTGTCGCTCCGTTCGTTCCTCGCGTCGAACAGCGCACTGTATGTGTTCCTCCGGGAACGGTTCGGAGAGGTCCTGTGGAAAGCGGGCTTGCGCAACAATCCACCGCCCCCGGACTTCTGTGCGCGCGTACCGTCGCCCGCGATGCGTGCAGGCTGGGCGATGACCCGGAGCGTGCTCGACAGCATGGCTGCCCTGTGCTCCGCGCAGAATGTTTGCTTCCTCATCGTGGTCCTTCCCACGCAGTACCAGGTCCATCCTGATCTCTGGACGCACCATTTCACGACATTCGGGCTTGATCTGGCGGACTATGATCTCGATCGGCCCCAACGGTTGATGCGGGAGTATTGTGAAGAGAAGGGGATCGACCATGTCGACGTTCTCCCGATCATGCGTGCCCACGCGGCATCAGGCCATCTCTTTTATCCTATTGCGTCGTACATGACCCCTGCCGGGCATCGTCTCGTGGCGGAAGCGGTGTATGCACACCTGATGGCAACACCCCGGGCAGGCAAGACTCTCGTGGAGTACCGGTGATGCGCACCGCCACTCTCTTTCTTGTATCGATGATGATCGCCGTGCTGGCCGGTGAAGTCATCGTCCGATCACTGGTCCCTGTCCGCAATGTCGGGCCCACCTTCTCTGAGTATGATCCGGTCTACGGCAAACGGCTGAAGAAGAACTTCGCGTGTACGCGCACCGCGGCGGAGTTCACGATGCAGTTCTCGACGAACTCGCTCGGATTCCGGGGGCCCGAGCCATCCTCGTTCCCGTCCGGGGGCATCCTGTTCATCGGTGATTCCTTCACATCGGGCTATGGCGTGAACGACGGCGAAGAGTTTCCCGCGCTGATCGCCAGGCAGCTCGATGAAGCCGGGGGTCATGCCAGCGTTCCGGTCGTGAACGCGGGTACCGGGAACACCGGCAACGGGTATTGGCTCCGTTTCCTCGAGCATGAATACGACCGGTTCCGTCCGCGTGCGATCGTGTTCGGATTCTGCGTCAACGATTTCCTCGACAATGCCGTCGAGCAATTGTATACCGTGGACCAGGATGGCCGGTTGCAGGAGACCGGCATCATGCCACGGCAGGAGGCGGCACGGGGAGCCCAGGCGGTGATCGAGGCCGTGCCCGGACTCGCGTACTCCCATCTGGTCGGCCTTGCCCGGCAAATGTTCTCGGAGAGCGGGGCACCACCGGCCTCCTCCGGCGAGGGGATGACCGACATCGTGACATACCGACTGTTGGATACGGTGCTTGCCTTCACCGCGGAGCGCGGTGTTCCGGCGCTCCTCCTTCAGATCGGGGTGGACAGTACCAGGGGCGGACCCATCGAGGCGCTTGCGCGGAAGCACGGCGCCGTGAGTCTCCTGGCGCCGTCCAAGGCCGACCATCCGGAGCTCTATTATACTATCGACGGCCATTGGAATGCGGCGGGCCACCGTGCGATCGCATCCGCACTTCTGCCCGTGGTCCGCACGGCACTGTCTCAACATCCAGGAGAGGATGCACAGCAATGATCCGAACGTTCGTGGTGCTCATTGTGCTTTGCGGTCTGGCGGCGGCCCCGGCATCGGCCGAGCAATGGGTCACCGCATACTATGCTGGGTGGATGCAGGGCAACAAATGGAGTCACCATCTCCTGCCGTCGGAGATCGACTTCGGGGCGGTCACGCATATCATTCATTTCTCCGTCAATCCGAATGCGGACGGGACATTGAACACCGAGGGGAACGGGCTCACCGAAGAGAACTCCGCGGATCTGGTGAGCGCTGCCCATGCGGCCGGGAAGAAGGTGCTGCTCTGCGTTGGCGGGTGGAACTCCGGGAACGGGTTCACGGCTGCGACGCGGGAAGGCACACGCGACCAGTTCATCAGGAATCTCCTTGCGCTCGTGCGCACCCGCAAGTACGACGGGCTCGACATAGACTGGGAGCCCATGGAACATGGCCAGCATGCGCAGTACGAAGCGTTCATGCGGCAACTCCGCCTGAACATGAAGGCCATGTCGTCCGACCTTCTGCTCACGGTGGCCTGCAATAGCGGGGCGTTCCTGTTCGGAAGGATCCATCCGCTGCTCGACCAGATCAACGTGATGACGTACGACTATTCCGGTGCCTGGCCCGGTTGGTTCACGTGGCACAACGCAGCGATCTATGACGGCGGGGCGCGGTTCCCGAGCAATGGTGGACGTCCGCCGTCGATCGACTCGCACATCCAGGAGTTCATCGAGGCAGGTGTGCCGCGTGCGAAACTCGGGATCGGGATCGACTTCTACGGTTATGTATGGAACGGCGGGAGCGGGACCCCGACGGGCGGTGTGACCGCACCGCGTCAGACGTGGTCATCCGCTCCATGGGTGAAGGACAACGTTGCCTACCACACGATCATGAGTTCATTCTACGACCCGCAGGCATACCGGTGGGATTCGCTCGCACAGGCAGCGTATCTCTCGCTTGACCGGGCAGGCGCGGCCGACGACAAATTCATCTCGTACGATGATGAGACATCGTGCCGGCGCAAGATCGAGTACGTGCGCTCGCAGCAACTCGGAGGAGTGATCATCTGGGAATTGGGCGGAGGATGGGAACCGAAGGGGAGTCCGCGCGACAGATTGCTCCAGGCCGTGAAGAAGGCGGTGCGCGAACCATGAACGGACATCCGCTCCGTTTTCCGGGATTAACGAGAATTAACTTGTGTGCATGGGCAATGCCTGCTTACTTGCACTACGATGTGATGCGCGCGCGCGTCGTCGCCGGGCCACCGTTCGCGGTGCCTGCGGCCCTGGAACGTCGGCATCAACGGGATAGGAGGGACGCGCGCGCACGCGTCGGACGAGGACATGGAGGGAAGATATGAAACGACGTCTGCTTTCTGTTGTGATCACATTCCTGCTTGCGACACCGCTCTTCGCACAGCAACCATGGGTGAGCGCCTATTATGCCGGATGGATGCAGAGTTATTGTCCACCGTCAGCGATCGACTTCGGTGCCGTGACCCACATCATGCATTTCTCGATCAATCCTGACGGCGGGTCGACGATCAGTTGGACGGGCAACGGCATCACGGCTTCCGCATCGTCCGCGATCATCCAGGCGGCGCACGCGGCGAACAAGAAGGTCCTCGTGACATGCGGCGGGTGGGGGGATGCCAGTGCGTTCGCCGAGGCGACGAATGGAACGAACCGTGCAGCGTTCATCGCGAACCTCGTCAACTTCGTTGTCGGCCGCGGGTACGACGGCATCGACATCGATTGGGAGCCGATCTCCAATACAACGCAATTCAAGCTGTTCATGCCGGAACTCCGTGCAGCACTTGACGCAGCAAAGCCCGGCCTGCTGCTGACCATGGCATGCATGGACGGCAATGCGAGTCATATTGCGGCGGTCCAGAATTCGATCGACCAGATCAACATCATGACGTACGATATGTCCGGTGCCTGGCAGGGGTGGGTGGTCTGGCACAACGCACCCATCTACGACGGCGGGTACAAATTCCCCGGCACGAACTCGACCGTTCCTTCTGCGAATGCTGATGTCGATGATTTTGTGAAGGCGGGTATCGCCAAATCGAGGATCGGGATCGGCGCGGATTTCTACGGGTATGTCTGGTCGGGTGTCACGGCGCCACGCCAGACCTGGTCGTCGACCCCGAGCGTTTCGGACAATGTGCCGTACTACCAGATCATGAACACCTACGGTTCGCAGCCGGTCCTGTGGGACAGCATTGCCCATGCGGCCTATATCAGCGTCAGCACCGGGACGGGGAAATTCGTTTCGCTCGACGATGCCCGGACGATGCAGGCGAAGGCCGACTACATTCGTAGCAAGGGTATCGGTGGGATCATACTCTGGGAACTCGGTGGGGGGTACAGGTCGAACCAGCCGGCGGGGCAGCGTGACCTGCTGCTCCAGGCAGTGAAGACCGCGTTCTTTTCACCGTCGACGGCTGTCGAGTCTGTACCAACGAACGTTTCCGCATACCGCCTCGACCAGAATTACCCCAATCCCTTCAATCCAGAAACTTCCATCCGCTTCCACCTTGCGGCGCCGGGCACGATCTCTCTGCGTGTGTTCGACGTCCTCGGGCGCGAAGCGGCACTCCTGGCTTCAGGCCACCATGCTGCGGGTGAACATACCGTGCGGTTCGATGCTTCGCGGTTTGCTAGCGGAGTGTACATCGTGCGGTTGGACGCGGGTACTGTGCTGATGACCCGTCCGATGAGCCTGGTGCGCTGATCGTTCCGGCCCTGCCGCCATTTCCGGTTACGGGAGTGGCGGCAGTTCCTTCCCCCCTTACTCCCGGTCTTTCTTCATTTCCTTCATCTCACTCAGGCGTTCATACAGGTATTTTCTGCTGACACCGAGGATCAGGGCGGTTTTGGACTTGTTGCCTCTCGTCACAGCAAGCGTATACTCGATCATGAGCCGCTCGGCATCCAGGATGGTGCATCCCGCGGGGATCGTGATGGCTTTCTCGATCGTGTGCGCCCGGGTCATACGTTCGGGGAGATAGGGAGGACAGATGACCGGGACGGGGCAGGTGATGACCGCCGCCTCGACCACATTCCTCAATTCCCTGATGTTGCCCGGCCACCGGTACTCGAGCAGGATCTCCATGGCGTCGTCGTGAAACGTCTGGCGTTCGCGCCCCATCGACCCGGCGAACGTGCCCAGGAAGTGATCGAGCAGGAGGGGTATGTCGCCTGGCCTGCTGCGGAGGGGCGGGAGGTGGATATCGGCGACCCGGAGTCTGTAGTAGACGTCCTCCCGGAGTTGACCGGATGCGAGTGCCTGCCCGATGTCCTTGTTCGTGGCCGAGAGGATCCGCACATCCACCTCGATCTCCTCCGTTCCACCGAGACGCCGGAAGCGCTTGCTCTCCAGTGCCCGGAGCAATTTCGCCTGCACTCCGGGAGGCATTTCGCCGATCTCATCCAGAAAGAGCGTTCCCTTGTGCGCCATCTCAAAGCACCCGGCCTTCCGGGAATTCGCTCCGGTGAACGCTTCGCGCTCGTGGCCAAAGAGCTCGTTGTCGATCACTTCGTGGGGGAGAGCGGCGCAATTGACCGCGACCATCGGTGCACCGGGCCTCCCGCTCCTCTCATGGATATACCGGGCAAGGACATCTTTTCCTGTCCCGCTTTCTCCTGTGATAAGGATCGGTGCCATGGTCGGGGCGATCAGATCGGCCCGGTCAAGCAACCCTAGAACCTCGGGGTCAGATGATATGTATGTCGTTTGACGGCTGGGAAGGCAGCCCTGGATCGCGGGTTGCCTCGCAAGACTCTGGATAGGCGCAGGTGACAATTCTCTCTCCATGCTTGATTCGGAATTCCGGACACAATGGAATGCATGGCCCCCGCAAAGATCGATCTGAGGTCACAACAATGCGGATTTCGGACCCGATGATGTCGGGATCGGTTTGGATCGGACGTGGTGCTGGATCGTGCTGGAGAGTGTCAGGGGGAGGCGGGTGGTGACTCGCTGTACTGGACGTGGTGCCCGTTCAGCATAGGGGAGGGGTGAATGTGGAAGAATCGGCGACCCCGTTGGGGATCAGCCGATCGCTGTACGGGTGTACAAATGCCATCTGGGCTCATGCAGGGACCTTGAGTGGTTGAGCTCTGATAACGTACGAGATGATGTTGGAAAGAACAGTTGGTCGTTGGTGCGAGGAGGTTTCCGGTGGTGTTGGGACGGAAAGTGAGGGAGGGGGTACGACCGTATCCTCCCACTGCCTCCAGTAGCCAAGAACGCAGGTCAGGGGGATATTGTTCCCGGGATCGAAAAAAAATGGTCCCGGTTTCCCCTGGAACAAATCCGCCTCACCAGGACGTTGGGATGGTTGGCGCTCCCGATCTGCTACGGAGTTCCCCCCGTGTGCCGACAGCGCGCGAGAGCGCTCGACAAGCCTCAAGGATGATCACATGGCGTACCGCTTCACGGCCCTTTTCATTGTTTTTCAGTTCGTTGCTACCACCCTCCGGGCGCAGGAGCCCGAATGGGTCGTTTTCGACTCAACGAACTCACCCCTTCCTCACAACCAGGTCCAGGCTATAGCGTCTGATTCCTCATTTGTGTGGATAGGTACGGCGAACGGCCTCGCACGTTACGACGGCAGACACTGGATCACGCACGATACCTCCAATTCACCCTTGCCCTCCGCCAATATCACCGCGCTCGCAACGGCCGGAAGAGGGGGGGTGTGGATCGGCACAGACCATGGGATCGCCTTCTACGATGGCTCGGCATGGCTGGTATTCGATTCGGTGACCACCCCGCATTCGCAGCTTGCCGTGACATCGATCGCACGGGATGCAGGGGGGAATGTCTGGGCCGGCACGGAGCATGGGCTTGCACGCTGGGACGGATCGCAGTGGACCATCTATAGCGATACGACGACCCCGTTCGTTGAACCGTTGGTGCTTTCGCTGGCCGCAGATCCGCACGGATCGATCTGGTTCGGAACCTGGGACCCCTTCGCGTTCCGGGGCCGATTGTGGAGGCATCAGGGAAGTTCGTGGACGAATGCGCGCCTTGACCTGAATGCGCTTCCATCGAGTTTTCCCGAGGCCATCGCCGTCATGGCCGATGGTACGGTGTGGCTGGGTACTTCCGGCACGACAGGTGGGAATCTGGTCAATGTCACAGGTACGCCGTGGGTCGCCTACAACCGCCTGAATTCCGGGCTGCCGCCGGGTGGGATCTCTTCCCTCGCAACGGATGGACCGGTGCTCTGGATCGGCACAGGAGGCGGACTCGTGCGGTACGATGGCATCATGTGGACAACGTACGATGCAGAGAACTCAGAGCTTCCGGACGACTTCGTTCTCTCTGTCGCTGTCGATACGAAGGGGAACACGTGGGCAGGGACACTCACCGGCGGTGTTACGGTCTACAAAACAGGGGGCGTCGTTACCGATGCCCGGATACCGGGGCGGCACGCCGGGCACCGTGACGCTGATGCAGAATTACCCGAACCCCTTCAACGGGACGACAACGATCAGGTTCAGTCTCGCGTCACAGGCGTTCGTATCGCTCAAAGTGTACGATGTCCTGGGCAGGGAAGTGTCGACACTCGTGCAAGAAACGCTGGAAGGGGGCGAACACGCGCGGCAATGGGACGCTCCGGCTGCCTCGAGCGGCACATACTACTGCCGGTTTCACACACCGTCAGGCAGCAGAACGATCAGGATAGTTGTGCTTCGGTAGGCGGGTGGGTGGGACAATTAAGAACTAAGAACTCAGAATTCTTAGTTCTTAATTCGTGCCCTAAGCAAAGCGGGCGTGCGGAGAGGGTGGGATTCTAATTAGCCGATCTGTTTTCTTGGTGATACGACTGGATATCGCCAGTTTCGGTCCGATTCCAGCGATTTTAAGAACTTCGGCTTCCTGTCATCTCCTTGCATAACCTTACATATCCCCGCATAACTGGTCATGAATTGGACACGATTCAGTGCCATGTTGCATTTGAATGATACCTCTCCGTATACCGAAAGTCAAGCGCGCGAATTGCCTTCCCGCCTGGCTTCGCATTGCTACTTCCGCACCAGCTCACTGACCACTCCCTTCAGTCGATCCCGTTCCCCTTTGGAGAGTCGCTTGATATCAGTCTTCACGAGCACATCTCGAATGTCGTCCAGGATGTCCTGCACGGCTGTCTTCGTCGCCATAGTCTCGCCTCTGTCCCGGAATGAAATACGCTGGTTCACCGAATCGATGGTGACTTCATAACCGACGCCATTACCAATCCCTTGCAGGGTGGTTCGACGCACTGGACGAGCGGGTTGATCGGGATCCTTGCGGAGAATCAGATATATCGAGAGTGGGCGAAAAGCCCAGCTCGTTTGGCAAGCTCCGTATTCCGAGATGCCCTCACGGTCAAGCAACTGTCGAATTGCTGACTGGACGCCTTCCAGGGTATAGGGTACTGTTATTGTCGTTTTCATGAAGTATTGTAAGTATATATAAGTACAATCACAAGGGTATTGACATTCATATGAGAATTGTGTAGGATAATGTGACGAAAGAATCAGCACCCGCTGGTTGCGTGTGGTAAGTTAGCTGTCAATCTGCAGTGGCTTCCCCGCCTATATCCCCCAAAAGATGCAAACCTCGTTTGCATACGGTATCCCCAACGGCAGCAGGCATACAGCGCCGACCCCAAGCCTGCGAACAAGAAAGACAATGAATATGAACGAGCTCACCTATTATCCCCATGAACCAATCTCCCACTGATGCCCAAGCACAAATAGTGAAAGTCAACTGGCACCATGCGCTGAACACAGCGTTTCTGCTCATAGTGGAACGTGTTGAATCCGCAATAGAGCACGGCGAACCCGAAATCACTCGAACACTGATCAACAACTTTGAATCCTACTCCAACATGCGACACCTCATGGAAGCGTATGAACGTGCTGGACTGGACGTGAGATGCAAAGATGGCTCACTTGATATGAAGGTGTACGACTATCAGGAGTCAGATGTGTGGACACACCTCAGCGAGGAGAGCCGGGCAAAGGTGGACTCTGGAGAAGTTGAACTATGAGTCCGATATACAGTACCAAGGATTTCTATCTGGCCGCATTCATTATTGCGGCTGGGGTGGAACCCACTAATTACAAAATGGAAGGATCCCAATTGGAATTCTTTCAGGACACAACGCTTACAGACGCTCGTCGCTTCCTACTATGGCCTTACGGCCAGCATCAACCCCGTTGCGTATGGCAATTTCATCAAGAACTTGAAAAGTGTTGTATACGCATATAAAGATAAAGAAAGAATGAACAATCATGTCCCGCAACTACGAAAGTCAAAATGAATTAGGCTCGACTATCGAGCTATCACTTGCTCCAGCAGATTATAGCGGTACACAAACCTCGTATTCCGCATCCATCCAGAAGACCGCTGATCTCCAGCGGGTGTTCACAGAACATAACTATAGTCCCATCATCTGGGAAAAGGGCTATCGGCTTAGCGAGAACTTCCTCTGGCAACGGGGTTCTGCGTAGACGCCGACCACGGCGATACGATAGATCGGGCAGTCGAAAAGCTCGACGCACTGAAGATCAACTATGCTCCCTCATCACCACACGCAGTCACCGTCCTGACGCTCATCGCTTCCGCATCCTGATCCCGTTCAACCGGGTACATTCCTTAGTGGACTATGAACGGATCACCCGACGGATCTTCAAGGAGCACTTTCCAGGCTCGGACACCCAAGTACTCGATGGAGCACGACAGCTTTTCGCATCGCCAACCGCGGCCGAATATCGGTCCCGGTGGAACGGGAAGAACTATGATGTCGATGCCGAGATCGAACCGATCGATGGTGGTACGGATCGATAATGCCTGGACCGACAAGCTGATCGTCACGGACGGGCAGGGCAAGCGGCTGCTTGCCTCCACCCTCACTGAAAAGGCCGTCATTCTCTGTCCATTCCATAAGGATGCGAGCACGTCGGCATTTATCGGAGTGGTCTGCCAATAGCGAGAACCATTTCATCTATTGTTCGGCATGCGCGAAACCTTATTGGAAGGTCAAAGAGATCTTGCCGATCGAGCAACTGTGTGAGCGGTTTTATTCGTACTCCACCGATATCTTTGAAGTAGGACTGACGGGCGAAGAATTTCCACATGAGCAAGATCGGGGCAGAAGAAGTTCTGGGTGCTTACCGGCGCCAGTGATGAGAAATTGAAGGGCGAGCATTACGATTACCTCGTAAAGCACAAGCACATATCGCACTTGAAGAGAGTGGACCACATCGGAGATATTGCCGCCGATAGGTCATTCCATCGATACGCTACAGGCGAAGGTATCTTCACGATTCACTATGCGCCACGGTCGGTCCAGATAGCGGACAATGCGTTCATCGATACCTGGTTGGCACAGATGTTCGGGGAGCACACGGACTTCATCAAACAGTGGCTGGCGGTGTATGCCTACACGAATTACCAGAAACTACCGACGTTGATCTTGAAGGGCGATCGTGGGACCGGCAAAAATACCTTTGCCGATGCGGTGATGTCCATCTATCCATCGATCTCGCAGTACTGGCACGGTGAGGATAAAAACTTCACTCCCGAAGTACAGAAGAAACTCTTGATCGCCGACGAGTCGGTGGGTGCGAACGAAAAGCAGTACCGTATGCTCAAGCAGAGGTCGGGCCAGAAGATGGCGGTGGTCAATCAGAAGTTCCTGCCGGAATACTCGGTGCGGAACAACATGAACATCATCATCCTATCGAACGATCAGACGCCTGTGTTTGTCCAGAAGGATGAGGAGCCTACGTCGGAGCGAAACAACCAGTTCTTTGTGTACACGATGCCGAAACTCAGAGGTGCCATCGATCCATCGTTCGGTGAGAAGATCGAAGCCCGGATCGGGCACTATCTGCGCACTGAGCTGAAGAAGGTGTATGAGGAAACGAGGTCCCTGAACGGCTGCCGGTACAGCATACCCGTGCCGATCACGCCAGAGGAACGGGCACTCTTCAATATGAACATGACAGGGTTGGAGGCGGAAGTTCAGAAGATCATGCAGAAGATGGTCACGCAGACCGACCCAGTGATGCTGGCGTTTTTCAATGAAGGGTATTTCCGTCCCGGTTCTTGGATGACTTTGTGATATCGAAGGGCTACACGAAGAACGGTGTCATCAGATCCATGAAAGAGAAGGGATACCTGAAGGTGACGGACTCGTTCCGGAAGATGATCGGGGACAAGCGAGAATATTGCTATGAAATGACCGGGAAAATGAAGGATTGGTATCAGAAAGAATTGACTGCCGGATTATGAAATTGGCTGTCGATTGCCCATGAATTGGCTGTTCATGAATATCGATTTGACCCAATAAAATCAAGGGTATTTCTAAGAAATGGCTGTTTGGCTGTAGAAAGTAGTAGTTTGAGAAAAAAAAGGAGAAGGGTAAAGGGTAACCTGAAATGCTTTCAAACTCATTTTCTACGGGCAAACAGCCAATTCTGAGAAATGACCACATAAACATTAGCGATTTCCTATTTTGCCGACAGCCAATTTGGGGCAGCGACCAGGCATTGGCAGACATCAAAACGGCCAGAGGATTGCGGGCTGATTTGGAAAAAAGAGAATTCACACACAAATTCTCCGGGAATAGCCCTGCCCTCTATACCGCTTTCAGCTCTCTGATCAATTTCTGTATCGGCTCGACCCATATCTCTCTGAATCGAGCTGGCCTCCAGGTCGGTATTGCCTTGAGCATCTCGATCAGTGATAGATTCATCTTGAGCTGTCGTTCTGCTTCGGCAAGGGTCAAGCTTCGGAATGTCTTGGTCCAGGGCAGGATCCTCCTACAGCATGATACACACGAGGACCGGGATTTGCAGAGAGAAAAACTATCCGAATTGAAAACTAAGAGGTTACGCGGGTCTGCTGAGTGATTATTTGCAATGAACCTGGCATCGTGATAGATTGTGGATAAGTTCCTGCCAGGCTTCTTGACTTTCCTGACGACGTTGATACCATGAAAATGAAATAGAGAGCCAGCATCCGTCCTCCAGACTAAGATTGCTGACCCCTATAAAGACCGCCTATCGTGCAACGCCCTCATGATAGCTAAGCGGATCCTCAAATTCAAGGGGGGCGGGAAAACAATTAAGAAGCAGTGCGATGACAGCGATAGAAGACAATATGCCGCATGGCAACATGCGACACCTATTTCAACCTGGAACAGTGGAGTGTATCGGCAAACCCCGAGGGTGACCTGATACGCTTTGATGAAATGTACCAAGACTCGGATCTTGGTTTGGTACATCGACGGAGATGGTCTACCAAGACATCGGAGTAGGAAGATTAAATAAGTGGTTCACAATGAGGCCCCAGAGTGATCTGGGGCTTTTTGTTGCACCAAATAAAAAACCCGACATCGGGGGGATGCCGGGCTCGACCGTCCATATGCACACACTGGGGGGAGCGCAGTGCGAACGGTCAGGCGAAACGTAGGATGTCTCGAGATGAGAATCAAGCCGGACACTGGAGGGGAAATGTCGGCACTATTCCGTTCCTGAACTGTCCGACGAAAACTTGGTCCTCAGGCGATTCAGCCTGAGTTGGTTTGACCCACACGCACTACGAGAGTCAGGTGATTCGCGCTCAGCTAATTCATCAACACCACAGCCGACCGCACGCACTTTCCGTCCCGCCTGACTTCATACCATTCTCTCCCCAACGAGGATGCGCCATGACCACGGACTCGTCTTGAAATGGACGATTGTGTCTCCCTCATTGAAGCTCGACCGGAATTTCTCCCACAAATCGGGATGCTCCGCTGCGAAGACATCAGGTGAGATCTGCATTTCGACATCCTCGTAGAAATCCTCGTTAACCCCAAATTCCACAACAATTCCGTCGATCCACTGTCCGTCCCGTTCAATCGCATACCCCGAAGTTATGTAGCTCTTCTCCGATGCCGATGCGGGCTTGGTGCTGAAATGGATCAACTTATCACCGCTGACCATGGCTCGCATCAAGCGATCCCAATCTCCGGACCTTCCCAATCTCAGGATAAAGTCAGTGATTCCGGGGACTACAACCGTCTTAGGTCGACTTCGAGAGCTTTGTGATGATGCCTCCGATCTTGGTCTTGAATGGGAGACCCAGATCGGCATGAGGCATGCAGTAGCCATTGGTTCGATTTGCAGTTGCCTCAAGAATGGGCACTCGGCAATGCTAGCAACGTGTTTTCTTCTCATTCATCGGTTACACGTTCGTATCCGCTTATGAAATTGAGACATTTCTCCTTCTCTCGAAAAGCTTTTCCCTGAAACGATGTACCTTCTGAGCTCGTCGAGATCGAAAACGATATGTGGCGAGGAAAGATGCCGTGGCATCTTGTCCGTTGATACCAGTGCCAGGTCGTCATTTCTTGTGAGCGGGTCTCCGTCGAACCTCTTGTAGAATTCTTTTTCGTCCAAATATGATTCGGGATAGAATTGGATGGCGAATTGGCGGTCCATGTCGTGACAGCAATGGAGCGAAAAGTATTCCCTCCGTCTGGCATGATGGACACTGGAAAAGGTTGATCCGGAAATTGAACAAATCCTCACGTAGTTTCAGATCCAACGCCACATTCAAGGTTGAATGAATCTTTACGTCGCCGCTGGCCCGTGAGCGGGCTGGTCCGTGACCACCCCCCGGCGCTGAACCCACCTGGCAGGCCGCGTTGCAATTCACATGAGGTTTTGGTAATTTCTGAAAACAGGTGGGCTTGCATGATCGCGCGGGGCATTATCAGGTCGTTATTGACTGCACTTGAGGACCCGGCATCCCGGAAACCCCCTCCGGAGGATGTCCGGCGGATACTCCTCATTGAAACGACCCGTTTCGGTGATCTCATGGCCGCGCTCAGTACCTACCGCCGGTTTGCTGCCACGTTTCCGAATGCAGAAATCACCATTCTGATCCATCCCGCCCACGCTTCCGTCCTTGCTGCCCTTGGCATAACGTGCACTATCCTGCCGTTCCCGTGGCCGGGCGATCCGTTCGCATGCATCACCACGTTGCTGGAGCTTCATGATCGCCGGTTCGACTACGCCTGCAGCATGAGCCCGTCGACGAAGAACTCCTTTCTTGCGCTCTATGCACCAGCCGATATTCATGCCGGGTATCTCGACGGGAATGCATCCCTCACGCCGCATCGCGAGGTACTGGCGCTGGATTCCACCTGTCCCGGATTGGATACGGAGCTGATCCCGTTCGATACGAACCTCTATGAGAGGGCAATGGCGGTCGCCGATCAGGTTGGCTGCGTGATGGAGCCCTTCAAGACATTCCGGATCGATGCCTCGCTTCTCGCCCAATGGCCTTCGTTCGCATCACGCGCGGGACTCGACACGAGCCGTCCGATCGTTGTGATCCATCCATTCGCGGCGTGGGAATACCGCGCGTGGCCTGACGCTCAGGTGGATGCGTTCATCGAGGTCCTCCGTGATGCATGTCCTGAGGCACAGGTCGTGGTGCTGGGCACGCCGTCGGATCTCGCGCGTGCATATCCCGATGGCTTTGCCCGCCGGCCGGAAGTATGGGTTCTCGGGACCACAGATTGGACGCGGTCTGCGCTGCTGATGGCCCAGGCATCGGTGTTCATCGGCACGGATTCGGGGCCACTGCATCTTGCGGCCGCGCTTGGCACGCCGTTCCTCGGGCTGTACGGCCCCGCTTCACCGGACCAGACCGGCCCGCCGGTCGGGGTGGGGAAGGGACTCTTCACAAAAATGGAATGCAGTCCGTGCGACCAGCGCGTCTGCGTCGTTCCCGATGCCTCCTGCATGACGCGGCATACCACATCGAGTGTCTTCGAAGCGGTTGCCCCCTACCTTCTGAGAACAACGTCGATGGTCGCCGATGGCTAACGTTGATGTGCTTGGGGTCGGCGTTGCACCCATCGACGAGCCGCAGTTGTTGTCTGCGGTCCGGGATGCCCTCGAGGGGCGGCGTGGTTCGCTGTTCGCCTACGTGAATGTGAACGCCATCAACCTTGCGGGCGACCTCCCGTGGTTTCGCGAACTGTTGAACGATGCGGAATGCGCATACTGCGATGGGGAGGGAGTCCGGTTCGGGGCGGGGATCCTGGGGCGGAACATTCCGGCGCGCATCGCCCTCACCTATTTCTTCTGGGATATCTGTGCCGAAGCCGAACGCAAAGGCTACAGCATCTATCTCCTTGGTTCGCATGATCACATTCTCAAGGAAGCGGTGGCGCGCATCCACGAACGCTTCCCGCGGCTCCGGATCGCAGGTACCCACCATGGCTATTTCGAGAAGACCGGCAGACCATCGGAAGAGGTCGTTGCCGCAGTGAACGCCGCGGCGCCGGACCTGCTGTTCATTGGTTTCGGGATGCCCCTCCAGGAAGAATGGATCCGGCGATACCGGGCGTCGCTCAAGACCGGCGCCATTTTCCCATGCGGTTCGATGATCGATTACGCAAGCGGTATGAAGAGCATTGCGCCATTGTGGATGCGGAAGAACGGGATGGAATGGGTCTACCGGTTGTTCCAGGAACCCGGCCGGCTCTGGAAACGGTATCTTGTCGGCAACCCGATCTTCATTTCGAGGATCATCAGCCAGCGGCTGCGGGAGGGTTCGTGAGGGGAACACACAAGGTCAGGGCGGGATCGATCCTCTTTCTGGTCCTGCTTCTGGCGCAGGGAGGGGCAGCCGCAGGCAATTCACCATTCAAGCTCGTTGAAAGTGCTGCTTCAGGGTGGACCTACCGGTACACTCCCTCGGCATTCCCACCGCGCACGATCATGATCGATGGTGTCCCTCACCGATCATATGAAGGGCCTGCCTCCGATGGCGCTGCCGGCATGCCGATGCTCCCCGTGGAGGTTCTCACACTCGGCGTTCCGGCCCGGACCTCGGTGACAGTGGAACTCGTCAATGCCTCCTACACCGACGAGCCCGGTGTGCTTGTTGCCCCAGCCCCTTCATACGTCCGCACCGATGAAGGTGATGCGCTGGCCGTGTACACGAAGGATCCCGCGTCGTACGCACGCAATGTCTTCGTTCCTTCTGTGACGCAGGAGGTGGAGGGCCCGTACACTCTCCGCCACGCCCGCCTTGTGAGCATACGCCTGTCGCCTCTCCAATACAATCCTGTCACAAAGACTCTTCGCCGGATCTCGACAGCGACACTGGTGATCCGCAGAGTCGCACTTGCCGGTCAGCCACTCGCACGGTTTGCACCTGCGCCCCCCGATCCACGCTTCGAGGCAGAATACCGTGGCATCATCGAGAATGCCGCTGAAGCCACGGCGTGGCGCTACGTGGAACCGGCGTCGATCGCCGCGGATTCCACGGGCTCATGGTTCACCCCGGGTTTGCCGTATGTGCGTATACCTGTTGCGCGCGACGGGTGGTACCGCATCGCGCCGGCCGATCTCGCCGCGCTCGGGGTCGCTGCACCCTCCATTGACACCTCCATGGTCAAGTTGTGGTACCGTGGGGCACAGGTCCCGGTGTACATCGATTCCGAAAAGGCGATCTCGTTCTACGGTCTCAGAAAACGCGGCGATTCGACCAACATCGATCACTATACGGATACGAGTGCCTACTGGCTGTCCTGGCAGCAGTCCGGCGCCGGGCTGCGGTACACCCCGGCTGTCCCTCCTGCCCTGGCGACAACGGACACGACCTATGCATCGCGCACATCGGTGCACTTCGAAGAGAACACCGACTACTACGAAGGGACCGGCGACGCGGAGGTGACCCTCAATGGTCAGGCGGCGGGTGAGGGATGGGCCTGGGAGTACTTCTATCCGGGCACGACAAAGAACCATGATATCACGTTGGATCACGTGTGGCGCGGCGCCGATACCACGGTGGCGATCGTCGCACGCTTCTTCAGCACAACACGGAACTACAATACACCCGATCATATCGCACGTCTCTGGATGAATGATTCGCTCATCGGCGAGGTGAGTTTCAACGGACGCAAGGAAGGGAAGCTCACGGGGTCCTTCCCGGTGCGCTGGCTGAAGGAGGGTGCGAACAGGCTGAAGATCACCTCCATTGCTACGCCCAGTTCCCCGAACCAATTCTATCTTGATTGGTTCGACATCGAGTATCCGCGGGAACACGTGGTGACAGGCGGGATGCTCTCGAGCACCATTGCGCCGCTCGCGGGTGTTCCTGACCGGCGCATTCGTGTGCGTGGATTACCGCAGCCTGCCGTGAAAGTGTTGGACCCAACGGGGGGGCGGCTGTTGACCGGTGTTGCTGTGGTATCCGGGGGAGGGACCTGGTCTGCAGTGTTCGCCGACACGGTGTCCGTTGCCCGTACCTATCTCGTGGTCGCTGATACCACCACCGGGGTGCCTCCGGGGATGGGGCTGAAGACCATGACAGGGCTGCGGAGCCATCCCACCGGCGCGGACTACATCATCATAACGCATGGCCTCTTCCGTGCGGCGGCCGACCGTCTTGCCGCTCACCGGGCAGCATACAATGGCGTGCGCGTTGCCGTGGTCGACGTCCAGGACATCTATGACGAATTCAACTACGGCCACCTCAGCAGTGAAGCAGTGAAACTGTTCGTGAAGCAGGCATTCGATGCCTGGCCTTCACCCGCGCCGGCCGATATCCTCATGTTCGGTGATGCATCGTGGGATTTCCATCGGTACATGGCCACGACGATCATGACCAACTTCGTACCGGCGTACGGGGTTCCGGCGGGGGACAACTGGTACGTCTGCTTCGATGCTGCACATCCCTGGGTGCCATCGCTGAACATCGGACGGTTGACCGTGCAGACCCCGGAGCAGGCCGGCCGGGTCGTGGACAAAGTGATCGGGTATGATACCTACACGCTCGGCGACTGGAACAAGAATTTCCTTTTTATTTCAGGCGGTACGACGGATTCGGAGAAACTGCTGTTCAACGGGCAGAGCGATGCGCTGATCAATGATGTGGTCCTCCCTGCGCCGATCGGTGGCACTCCTTACCGGGTGTACAAAGCGACCGCGAACACGATCGACGGCGAAAACCGGCCTCTTCTCCGTTCCTATGTGAAGGAAGGATTGGTCTTTCTGAACTTCCTCGGACATTCCGGCGGGCGGATCTGGGGTGTGGATATCGGTCCTATCACCGACCTGGAAAACACGAACGGGATGCTTCCGTTCATCACGTCCGTGAGCTGTAATGTGGCGGCATTCGCCGAACCGTCCAATAATGTCCTGTCCGAGGATTTCGTGTTGGCTGATAACCGGGGTGCGGTCGCGATGTGGGCCTCATCGTCGCTCGGTTACGCGAATATTGGAGCATCACTCGTACGGTACTTCCTTGAACATGTGCGGGATGACACGGCGCGCGCTCTTGGCGCCGCAACAACGGCATGCCGCGTCAAGCTCTGGCAGTCGAGAGGTTCGGACTACATCACGGTCGCTTCGATGAATCTCAATCCGCTGCTCGGCGATCCGCTCTCGTCGCTTGCGATACCCCGGGTACCGGATCTCGCCATCACGCCGGCAGACCTGATCCCCGACAACGCCATGCCGACCCCGCTGGATTCGACGACGCACATCCGGATGATCGCGCACAACTACGGGCTTGTGCCGGCGGACAGCGTACGGTATGACCTCGTGGATGTCTCATCGCATGGCGTGGATTCTCTCATGCGGAGTGCAGCGATCAGGCCGACGCTCCACCGTGATACCGTCCTGATCCCATGGCGCGGTACCTCCTACATCGGGACGCATCAGCTCACCCTGACGCTGGATCCGCAGGGCAGGATCCAGGAGTCGAGTGAGGGCAATAACACCGCGCAGATCTCCTCGTACGTGTATGCGCATGCCATCAAGCTCGTGCGCCCGCTGGTCCACGAAGTGGTCCCTGCGGGCTCGGTCACCCTGGTGGTGTCTGCCCCGGTCGGGGGGGACACGAGCATCAGCGAGTACCGGTTCGATCTCGATACGTCGGCTGCATTCACGTCGTCCTTCCTGGTGAGCTCCGGTCCCGTGGCACCCGGGGAAGTGGGAGCCCGCTGGGTGACGCCTCCGCTCTCGGGGGCACAGACGTGGTTCTGGCGCGCGCGGAGCGTGAGCTATGGTGTTCTGGGCAGGGCAGAAGTCGGGTCGTTTGCCGTCGATAATGCCGCCGTGGGCGGACTCCCGGTGCTGTTCCGGGAGTCATCGCGCCCTCAGTTTGCCACCGGCGCTTTCCAGGGTGCGAGTGCGACGGATTCCGGGATCACCCTGGCGGCATCCCCCCCGCTTTTTGTGGCAGCGCGATCACTGGGCTACCGTGCGAATGCGGACCGCGATTACTACAGTACTCTCCGGATCGGTGCGCAATCCATCCAGGGGTACTGGTGGGAACAAGGCAACAGCTTCATGGCCGTGCGCCTGAATGCCTTCACCGGCAGTTACATCTTCAAGCCGTTCAACGTTTCGGGCAATGCGGCCCTTGGCGACTCGATGGCGGCATTCCTGAATGCAACGCCTGTCGGAGACTATATCCTCGTTACGGTGATCTACGACGGCTATTCGAATGTTGGCGCCACACTCAAGTCAAGCTTGAAGTCCTTCGGAAGCGCGCTGATCGACTCTGTCCGACCCGGTCACTCCTGGATGCTCATTGCACGCAACGTTGGCGGTCCACCGTACGATGTCAAGGAGCAATGGAGCCCTGCGGGTGTCGCCGAAGACAGTCTGGTGATCCCTAACAACTACGCCGTGGGCTCGGGCTTTGCGACCACCGTGCGAAATCCGTTCCCGGCCTCGTTCGGCGTCATGCGTTGGAGCACCACCGCGACGCCCGGCGTGCATACCGCGCAGAGGGCTGTGCTCGGATTCATGCCGTCGGGTCGTGTGGACACGCTTGTCCGGATCGGGTCCCAGGAGAGCGAGAAGGATCTCAGTACGCTCGCTGCCACCATCCGGGATTCCGGGTATGTCTCCGTTGCCCTGGGCGGTGCACTATCCACGGGAGATGCGCTGACGACGCCGGTGATCCGGTCATGGTCGGTTGCGATCTCGCCTCCGCCGGACCTTGCGATCAGTCCGAAGTCGCTAGGCGGGCAGACGCGGGTTCTTGCCAAGGCTGCGGTGGTCGACCTTCCGATCGGGGTGCACAACATCGGGTATCAGGCGGTGGACAGTGCCCGGATCCGGGTAGACCTGATCCGCCCCAACGGCACACGTCAGCCGCTGGCCTACGGCGTGGTAGGGAGCATCCCTGTGGATGGTGAGCAGAACCTCACGCTGTCCATCCCGCCCGACGGTCTCACGTCCTACAACACCCTCGAAGTGGTCGTCCTGCCGGCGCCGGGGTCAAGGGACCTCCTTACAGAGAACAATGTGGCCCGCATACTCGTCAATTTCACATCGGTGAACGAACCTCTGGCAGGGACGATGCGGTTCTTTGCGGACGGCGTGCCGTTGATGGACGGTGACTACGTCTCGCGCACACCCGACGTCCTTGTGCAACTTGCCGCAGTGAGCGGGATCCGCCAGGGTCAGGAGCGGGTGAATCTGTTCATCGACAACACCCTGGTGGTTCCGGGTGCGGGCGGGGTTGCCGTGGAGGAGATCTCGCAGGCCGCAGCCGGGGATGGTATCCCGTACCATCCGGAGCTGCCGGATGGCCTGCACGAACTGATCGCACGGCTCTACCGTTACAACGGTACCGGAGGAACGGACTCGATCGAGCAGCGGCTGACGGTGAACGTGGTGAGCGAAACGCGGCTTCTGCAGGTGTACAACTTCCCCAATCCGTTCTCCACGTCGACGGAGTTCACGTTCGTGCTCACCGGAGCGCGCCCGCCGGAAGAACTGGAGATCCGCATCTATACGATATCAGGGCGCCGCATCCACGAGCTCCGCATTCCCCAGGGGCAGTTGCAGATCGGCTTCAACCGGATCGCGTGGGATGGGCGTGACGCCGACGGTGATGAACTTGCCAACGGCGTGTACCTGTACCAGATCACGGCGAAGGGGTCCGGCGGGGAGGCACGTGCGATCGAGAAATTGGTGAAGACCAGGTAGCCGCGGCGGCGTGGGGGAGCACCGGAGTGATGTACGAACCAGTGTAGGGGCGGTGCATGCACCGCCCCTGACATATCCGGACGCGCCTCCGCAGACGTGTTACGCCGCGTCCTTGCCCATCTCCGCTGCCGCCTCTTCCTTCTTCAGGATCTTCCAGATCGTACGCTCGGAAAGCGAGATGTGATAGCGCTTCTCGAGGTAGGCACGGAGCCGGCGCTGGCCGTAGCCGGTCTGCTCACGGGCTTCCTTGAGGATCGCGATCGAGCTTTCCGGGGTCGCGCGCGGAAAACTGTGCGGCCTCCGCGAACGGTCGGTGAGTGCGGTCGTGCTGCCGTTCTCCTGCTGGAAGCGCTTGTACCACTTGTAGAACGTCTTCCGGCTGATCCCGAACTTGCGGCACACGGCCTGGACGTTCCTGGTCTCCTGGTAGCACATCATCCAGGCAAGACGGGGATGCAGGGAACCACCAAGACCGGCATCTCCGGCAGCGGTATCGCCCATATGTTCCGCGCCCAACGTCACTTCGCTCTGTTCGTCCATTGTTCTTCCTGCGTAGCTGTTTATTTTACGTAGAGCATCGATCGTGTCTCACATCTGTCGCCGGCACTGAGCCGGTAGTAATACACACCGCTTGCCACCGCACCGGAACGGCCGGGAACGAACTGCACTTCGTGCACCCCGGCATCCTGCCGGCCATCCACAAGGATCTCCACTTCCTGTCCGAGCGCGTTGTACACCGCCAACCGCACTGCACCGGCATCCGGAAGCGTGTACCGGATCGTCGTGGAGGGGTTGAAGGGGTTGGGATAATTCTGTGCCAGGCCGAATGCCTGCGGGAGCGCATGCTCTTCCACGCCGGTCGTTGACACCGTCTGTTCGACGATGATCGCATCGGAGAAATACGTGGTGCCATCGAGGTCGACCTGCTTCAGCCGTACCTGGTGCGACACCGAGGCCTGACCTTCGACGGATCCGGCCGGAGTGAGGCTCCATGCGAATGCGTACGTGTGCTGTTCAAGAGAAGTGCCGTTGCCGGGCACGAAAGACGAGTCGATATCCTCGAACATGCCGCTCGCCGCGTTCAGGTGCTGCACAAAGAAACCGTAGTTGTTCAGTTCGCTTACTGTGGTCCACGATAGCCGGAGCGATGATGACGCATCGTCGTACCTGCCGGCAAGCGATGAAAGTTGCACGGGGAGGATACCGTCCACGAACGTGATCGTGGTCTTCGGGTCGCCGACGACCACGTCCATCCACGAGAAGTACCGCGACGCCATGTAATAGCTCTCGGCAAGGTTGAATCCCGCTGCGTACCGGTCGAACAGGTATGAGGAATTCGCCATCGAACTGCTGTAGGGTTCATAGACATACCCCTTCACGCCGCTGGCGCCTTCACGGATGAGGTCGGCCACGAGCGACTGTCCATAGGACGGCGGTTCTTCAAAGGAGCGTCCGGAGGTGGACACGTAGGTCTCGGCGATCGCACCGGGGACCCACGAGTTGAACGGGATGGCATTCTCCGTGAATTCCGACTGATAGTGATCGTTGCTGCCCCAGCTCACGTAACCGATCACATTGGCCCTCGAGGTGACATAGACCGAATCCGAGTTCAACTCGAACCACGCGGCCGCGATTCTGCAGTGCGGTGCGTGCCTGGGCCATGTAGTCGTTGAGGAACGGCGCGGTGGTGTTCCATACCGGATCCTGGTCGAGGACGAAGCGGGATGAGGAACTCACCTTCGTGCCCGGGCCGCTACGATCGATGAGGGACAGCACGTCTTCCGTCGTGTAGCCATCGAGCCGGGTCACGAGATAGAACCCGTAGGCCGTGCGCGAGAACGCCGCATTCTTCGTGTAGTAGGGGGAGTATACTCTCCCTGCGCCGCCGATGGAATTCACATACGTACCGAGAATGAGCATCAGCTCGCTCTCGAGCGAGGCTGATGGCGAACTCATACTGAAAGTGTCGCCACGGTTGATCTTCAGCGGGACGCCTTTGGTGGTCACGAGATAGTTGATCGTGGTGACCAGATCGTTCGCCTGCAAATGGGATTCCACCTGGGAGCGGATGGATTGGAACTCATCATTGGTGATCTCTTCGGCCGCAGGCGCATCGACATAAATGATATTCGCCGACGGGATGGAGCGTTGCTGCGCGAAGTACGATCCGATGGTCTGCGATGCACTGCTGTTCACGTTCACGATCACTGCGACGTCGCTATAGCCCTGCGCGGCATGTGCAAGGCTGCCTGTCCCCCCGAGTATCAGGCCGGCCGCTGCGAACATCGATAGTTGAAGCTTCTTCATTGCCAGTTCCTTGACTTTCACAGAGCCGATACATTCACGGCATGTGCCACATCGGTGACAGGCGAAAAGCCCTCAATCCGGGTTATTTTGGGGGTTTCTCAGGAGTCGCGCGAGGGAGATGGTAAGCGGTTTCTACATTGCGTTGTAGATTCTGCCGAAAGCGGGGCTTTGCGTGGGGGTTGTCACATCGGTGACGATCGTGCGTACCAAGAGAGAGAGCACCTGTCCTCCATCGCTCGGGAAACGGTTCCCGGGTTCGTGTGTGGACCAGGTGTGTTGCACGGCGTGAGTTTTCCCCCTATATTCACCCATCACTTTCAGGAGTATCCATGGACAATGTGACAATGACGCCTCCTCCGCCTCCCATCACCCCGCCGTCAACGAACCGCGACGAGAACATGTGGGCGATGTTCTGCCATCTCAGCGCGCTTGCCGGATTTGTGATCCCCTTGGCAACGTTCTCGGGCCGCTCGTGGTCTGGCTGATCAAAAAGGACGAATATGCATTGGTGAATGATCAGGGGAAAGAAGCCCTGAATTTCCAGATCAGCATGACCATCTTTCTCATCGTATCCGCGATCCTGATCATCGTTCTGATCGGCATCGTTCTGCTCATCGGGCTTGCGATCTTCGATATCATCGTCACGATCATCGCCATGGTGAAAGCGAATGAGGGGGTGGCATACCGGTATCCATTGAATATCCGCTTCATTAAATAGAGGTCCTGCTCCGCTATGACCGACCGTTTTCCTCTTGCCCAGCTCCCGACGCCGCTCGAGCGGCTTTCGCGGCTGGAAAAGGCTCTTGGCATATCCCCGCTGTGGATCAAGCGCGACGACCAGACGGGACTCGCGCTTGGCGGGAACAAGACCCGGAAGCTTGAATTCCTGATCGCCGACGCATTGGCGCAGCATGCCGATGTCATCCTCACAGCCGGTGCCCCGCAGTCGAATCATTGCCGGCAGACCGCGGCGGCGGCGGTGAGGGCGGGGCTGGCATGCGAACTCATCCTCGGTGGCACCGCGCCTGCGGACCCGAATGGTAATCTGTTGCTGGACGGCCTGCTCGGTGCAAAGGTCCATTGGACCGACCGGGGGAAGCGCCTCGAGACCATGGAGCAGATCGCAACTGATCTCAGGAAGGCCGGCAAGCACCCCTATGTCATTCCGTATGGCGGTTCGAATGGCGTGGGTGCGCAGGGGTACGTCCTTGCGATGAAGGAAGCGGTCGTGCAGATGAAGGAGATGGGCATTGCGCCCGGGACCATGGTGGTCGCTTCCAGTTCGGGAGGGACACAGGCGGGTCTGGCGCTTGGTGCGAAGCTCTACGGGTATCAGGGCCGGGTCGTGGGGGTGAGCATCGATAAGGGGGAGCGCGGGCCTGATCGTTATGAAGAGGAACTGGCGGCACTTGCCAATGCCACGGCGGAGGTGATGAAAATCCCGGTGCGTTTGACCGCAGACGACTTTCATGTGGACTACAGATTCCTGGGCGAAGGGTATGGGATCGTTGGCGAAGTGGAACGAGGGTCGCTCCGGCTCATGGCCAGCGAAGAAGGAATACTGCTCGATCCGGTGTACACCGGCAGGGCTTTTGGGGCCGTGATGGAAGGGAGTAAGGAGAGGTCGGGCGGGGTACTCTTCTGGCACACGGGAGGGGCTGCGGCGCTCTTCGCGTATGGGAAAGAAGTGCTCGGCTGAGAAAAAGTGGACTGGACGCCCGGACGAGATTGCGGAAATGGTAGGAAAGCGGTATATTCATAGATTCACTGGAGAGGTGGCCGAGTGGTTGAAGGCGCCGGTCTCGAAAACCGGTATACCGCTTGCGGTATCCAGGGTTCGAATCCCTGCCTCTCCGCCATTTGATCGGCAGTCCCTCGTGGGCAATTGACGATCGGCAGTTGAATAGAGGCCTCTTCATCACCCGGTGAAGAGGCCTTTTCTGTTTTGATTCTTCAGTGGAAAAATCGTTTCTTCTATAAAACTGCTACGGCACTGTACGACATTCGCACGGGGACACCGACCACAATGAAACGAGCGCTCATCACCGGGATCACAGGCCAGGACGGTTCATACCTCACGGAACTCCTTCTTTCCAAAGGATATGAGGTCCATGGGATCGTCCGCCGGGTCGCGCTCGAGGACCCATCGCATCGGATGTGGCGGATCAAGCATCTCCTGAACGATATCCAGCTCCATTCCGGATCGCTGGAAAGTTTTCCGAGCATCTACAAGACCATGGTCACGGTGAAGCCCGATGAATGTTATCACCTGGCCGCGCAGAGTTTTGTGAGCTACTCCTTCGAAGATGAGTTCTCGACCCTGAACACGAACATCAACGGTACGCATTTCATCCTCACGGCGTTACGGGATGTGCGTCCGGAGTGCAAATTCTATTTTGCCAGTTCCAGTGAGATGTTCGGGAAGGTCAAGGAGGTCCCGCAATCCGAGAATACTCCGTTCCATCCGCGCTCATCCTATGGCATCTCCAAGGTGGCGGGGTTCGATCTGACGAGGAATTACCGGGAGGGGTACGGGATGTTCGCCGCGAGCGGGATCCTGTTCAACCATGAGTCGCCCAGGCGCGGGTATGAGTTCGTCACGCGCAAGATCACGTTCCATGCGGCAAAGATCAAGATGGGATTGGCAAAGGAGCTCCGGCTCGGCAATCTCGAGGCGCGCAGGGACTGGGGCCACTCTGAGGAGTACGTGCCGGCGATGTGGATGATGCTGCAGCAACCGGTTCCGGACGACTTTGTGATCGCCACGGGGGTGACGCATACCGTTCGGGAATTCTGTGCGGCGGCGTTCAAGCACGTGGGGCTCAATTATGAGGACCACGTTGTCGTGGACAAGCAGTTCTTCCGGCCTGCCGAGGTGGACGTGTTGAAAGGGGACAGCACGAAAGCGCGTGGCATTCTTGGCTGGGCTTCCAAACGTGGATTTGAGGAGATCGTCAGCGAGATGGTACAAGCGGACCTGGAGCAACTGAAGAAATGATCCGCTTGATTCTCGCCAAATCCCTTCTATATTGAAACTTATACGGCCAGACTTCAACCTGTGCCTTAACCGCCGGCTCGCACCGGCGCATCTGTGTCCAACCACATCCTTCCGTGCGATATGAAACGTGCACTTGTCACAGGAATCACCGGTCAGGACGGATCATACCTTGCCGAATTGCTGCTTCAGAAGGGCTATGAGGTTCATGGCATCATTCGAAGGAGCAGTTCATTCAACACGGCCCGGATCGACCACATCTACAATGATCCGGAAGTGTCGGGCAAGCGGTTCTTCCTGCACTATGGTGACGTTACCGACACCAGCAATCTGAACAGGTTGCTGGAGAAGGTTCAGCCCCAGGAGATCTACAACCTGGCGGCACAGAGCCACGTGAAGGTCTCGTTCGAGTTGCCGGAATATACGGCCGAAGTGGATGCCATGGGCACTGTGCGGTTCCTTGATGCCATCCGGGAAACAGGGTTGAAGACCCGGTTCTATCAGGCCTCGACCAGCGAGTTGTATGGAAAGGTTCAGGAGATACCGCAGACCGAGACCACGCCGTTCTATCCGCGGAGCCCGTACGGCGTGGCGAAGCTCTACGGATACTGGATCGTCGTGAACTACCGTGAAGCCTACGGCCTGTTCGCCAGCAACGGCATATTGTTCAATCATGAGTCGCCCCGTCGCGGGGAGACGTTCGTGACGAGGAAGATCACGCTTGCGGCTGCGAGGATCAAAGCCGGGCTGCAGAAGCAATTGTTGTTGGGGAATCTGAACTCCGAACGCGATTGGGGTTACGCCCCCGACTATGTTGAAGGGATGTGGCGGATCCTGCAGCACGATATTGCGGAAGACTTCGTCCTGGCGACCAATGAAAAGCACACCGTCAAGGAATTCACCGACCTGGCTTTTACGCACGCCGGGCTGCCGCTCGAGTGGAGTGGGTCCGGGGAGAAGGAAGAAGGGCGGGTGAAAGCCACGGGAGATGTGGTGGTGTCGGTCGATCCGCGCTATTATCGTCCGACCGAGGTAGAGCTTCTGCTGGGGAATCCGGCGAAGGCGAAGGCGAAACTCGGGTGGGTGCCGCAGACGACATTCGCGGAGCTGGTGCGCATCATGGTGAAGGCGGACATCGAGCGGGTTGCGAGGAAGGGGAATGGAGGACCTTGAAGACCATCGCTCGAAGGGTCGGGAATGTTGAGTTCTGACAGCAGGATCGTGGTCACGGGCGGTGCGGGGTTTCTGGGGAAGGTGGTCCAGCGCACGTTGCGTGAGCACGGCTATGAGCACATCTTCGTGCCCCGGATCGAGGAATTCGATCTTCGCAAGGAGGCCGACATCCGGAGGATGTATGGAGAGATGCGTCCTGACGTTGTGATCCATCTGGCGGCGGTGGTAGGGGGGATCGGAGCGAACAGAGAGAACCCCGGCAAGTTCTTCTATGAGAATGCCATCATGGGCATTCAGTTGATCGAGCTTGGCCGGCAGGTGGCGTTGAAGAAGATGGTGGTGATCGGGACCATCTGTGCGTATCCCAAATTTGCGCAGGTGCCGTTTCGTGAGGACGATCTCTGGAGCGGGTATCCGGAGGAGACGAATGCGCCGTACGGCGTAGCGAAGAAGGCGTTGCTGGTGCAGTTGCAGGCCTATCGTGAGCAGTACGGGATGAACGGGGTGTTCCTGTTGCCGGTGAATTTGTACGGGCCCGGGGACAATTTCGACCCGGCGTCGTCGCACGTGATCCCGGCTCTTGTCAAGAAGTGTGTTGATGGGAAGCGGTCAGGTGCCCCGGAGATCGTGGTGTGGGGGGATGGGTCGGCGACGAGGGAGTTCATCTATGTTGATGATGCTGCCGAGGGCATCGTGTTGGCGACCGAGAAGTACAACGATCCGGACCCGGTGAACATTGGTGCGGGATTTGAGATCACCATTCGCGACCTGGTGGACCTCATTGTGCGGTTGACGGGGTATGAGGGGAAGGTGGTGTGGGACACCACGAAGCCGAACGGCCAGCCGCGGCGGATGCTGGATGTGCGGCGGGCGAAGGAGAGGTTTGGGTTCGAGGTGAAGGTAGGGTTTGAGGAAGGGTTGCAGAGGACGATCGAGTGGTATGAGAGCGAATGAAGCTAAGTAAGAGACAGCAGGAAGTCGTGATTCCTTCTCCCTCGAGGGGGGCACGAATTGAGTTCAAGAGTATTGCGGAAGGATGAGAAACGCATGGCAAGCGAGAAGACTGCTCTTGTGTGTGGTGCAGGGGGGTTCATCGGGAGTCATCTTGTTAAGAGGCTCAAACACGAAGGCTACTGGGTTCGTGGCGTTGACCTCAAGAAGCCGGAGTTTAGCGACACGGTGGCCGACGAATTTGTTCTAGGCGATTTGCGGGACCAGGTCGTGTGCAGAGACGTCACCGATCGCAAGTTTGATGAACTCTATCAATTAGCTGCAGATATGGGCGGGGCGGGTTACATCTTTACGGGGAACCATGACGCAGACGTCATGCACAATTCAGCCACGATCAATTTGAACATGGCCGATCGTGCGAGAGCTGCTGGTATTGGCAAAGTCTTCTATTCTTCGTCGGCGTGCATGTATCCTGAATACAACCAGATGGATCCAGATAATCCGAAATGCTCCGAGGAGTCTGCGTATCCTGCGGCTCCTGATAGCGAGTATGGTTGGGAGAAGTTATTCAGTGAGAGACTTTTTCTAGCCTATTCTCGCAACTACAAGGTACAAGTGCGTATCGCGCGGTTCCACAATATCTTTGGCCCGGAAGGGACGTGGACTGGAGGGCGTGAAAAAGCACCTGCGGCAATATGCCGCAAAGTTGCCTCTGCTCTGGAGGGAGGGGAAATAGAAATTTGGGGCGACGGGCTTCAAACGCGTTCATTCCTCTATGTTGAGGAGTGCCTCGAAGGGGTGCGTAGGCTGATGCAAAGCGACTTCACCGGCCCGGTGAATATTGGTTCTGAAGAGATGGTGACGATCAATCAGCTTGCCGAGATGGCGATGGATATCGCGGGGAAACGGGTCCGATTGAACCACATCAAAGGTCCTCTGGGTGTGCGGGGGCGTAACTCGGATAACCATCTCATTCGCCAGAGCCTTGGTTGGGAGCCGTCGCAGAAATTGATGGATGGCTTACGTGTCACGTACCATTGGATCGAGGAGCAGTTGGCCAGGGCGGCGAAGGGATAGGCGATCGTGTTCACGCACATACGAAGCCGGTTCCGCTGGGACGGATCAGTGAACGTGCTCGGCGTCCGCGTGGACCCCACGAACATGGATGCCGCGGTCCGGACGATCATCGCGTGGTCCGAGAATCCGGGTCCCTGCTGCCGATACGTTTGCGTGACCGGGATGCACGGGGTGATCGAAAGCCAGTCCGATCACACGATGCGGGAGATCCTGAGCACCGCCGATCTGAATGTTCCCGATGGCATGCCGTTATCATGGCTCGGTTGGTTCGCCGGGTTTGAAGAGATGGACCGTGTGTTCGGGCCCGAACTCATGCTTCGCGTCTGTGCTGCATCGGTGGGGAAGGAGATCTCCCATTTCCTCTACGGCGGAAATGATGGTGTTGCGGACGCCCTTGCCGCACGTCTCGCCACGATGTACCCCGGCTTGCGCATTGCGGGCACCTACTGTCCCCCATTCCGCGCCTTGACGGGGGAGGAGGCTAACGAAGTCGTGAGGGTGATCAACGGGTCCGGGGCATCGATTGTCTGGGTCGGTCTGAGCACGCCGAAGCAGGAGAGATGGATGAGTGCGTTCGCGCCGCGTCTCACGGCTGGTGTGACACTCGGTGTTGGGGCGGCATTTGACTACAATACCGGTCACTTGAAGCGCGCGCCGGTTGCGATGCAGCGGGCCGGACTCGAATGGTTGTTCCGATTGATCCAAGAACCTCGGCGACTGTTCGGCCGGTATGCCCGGAGCATCCCCAAATTCATCGTTCTGGTGGCACAACAGGCAGTCTCCTCGTGGGGCTGGGAGTCGCCATGACGATCACAGGACATCGTAATCGCCTTTATAATCCCTTCGTAAGTGCTCGAGAACTGCTCACGCCATTCATGTGGATACAATGAACCAACGTGACCCAGAAGTGAGTGCCACGGTGCCACTGGCGGGTGAGTCCCCTTCACGGCGGGGCCGTCGGTCATGGGCCGTCTCAGGGACATCGTCTATCGGAGCATCCTGCGGTGGCGATACCGATCCGTGCGGTTTGGTGCCCGCACTCGGTTCATTGGATTCCCCATCTTTGACATTGCCCCGAACGCAACGGTGATCGTCGGTGATGATGTGACCTTCGTAAGCACACCACGCCGGAACATGATCGGTCTGACGAAACGCTGCTCGGTCTTTGTGGGCTCCGGTGCGCGTCTTGAGATCGGTGCAAGGACGGGATTGTCCGGGGTGTCCATCTATTGTTCGAAGAGCGTGACGATCGGCGCATACGTCAATTGTGGGGGCAATGCCTCAATCTGGGATACCGATTTCCATCCGCTTGAACCTTTGAGCAGGCGACGGCACGACCGGGATGCCATACGATCTGCGCCGGTGCATGTTGGTGATGACGCATTCATTGGAGCGCACGCGTTGCTCCTGAAGGGGGTGAGCGTTGGAACCGCCAGCATCATTGCTGCGGGGAGCGTCGTGACGAGGTCCGTCCCTCCGGGAGAGGTCTGGGGAGGGAATCCGGCTCGGATGATACGGAGGCTGGATTGAAAGGAGAGCCGAGGAGCGACACTTGTTGGTTGTGCGGACGATCGACCTTCGACCGTGTGGTGCGGACCCCTGCGTGGGAGATTCGCCGGTGCAGATCATGCGGACTCGAAAGCAAGGTCGGCGGGCCATCCATCCGGTATGACGAACTCGATGATGCGGGAGTTTGCGGTCTTTGACTACGACCGCTCCAAGGAGGTTGATGACCTCATAGGTTGTGTCGAGCTGGTCATGCCGTTCGAGCGGGGGTGGGTGTGCTCGAGATCGGTTGTGGAACTGGCGCAGTGTTGAATGAATTCAGAAAGAGGGGCGCTCTGGTGAGCGGCTTCGAACCATCTCCGGCCGCTGTAGCCCGGGCGCGCTCTTTGTACGACCTTACAACGGTGGTCAACTCTCCGTTCCAGCCATCTAGGGGCTCCCGGCGCCGAGAAGATCCTGCTGTTGAACGACGTTATCGAGCACCTCGGGGATTGCGCCGCATTGTTCTCGAGCATCCGCGGGTCCATGACGGATGATGCGGTTCTAATCGTAAAGACCGGGGATAGCGCCGCACTCAATGCCCGCCTGTACCCGGATCGGTGGGCCTACTTCCTTTTGGAGCAACACGTGACGTTCTACTGTGAACGAGCGATCCGCGAACTCTCTGACCGCACCGGCTTCACGGTCGCGGCACTCCGGCGCCAAGTGCACGCCTTTGGTGGTTCTGCCCTGTGGGATATGACAAAAAACCTTGCGAAGGCCGCGGTTCTTCGGTCGACATCGGCGCAATTCTCGCACCATCGCCGCCTGCAGATCAATGTCGCGTATGACCACTTGATCGCCGTCCTCGTCCCACGTCGCAGCTGAGACCACGATGACCGCGCCCCGACATCTTCGCAATTCGCTTTGGAGCGTGATTCAGTACCTCATCAGCGCACTGGTGATGGTGATCTCTGTGCGCGTATTCACGACCTATCTTGGGGCAGAGCTCTACGGCGTGTATTCGTTGTTAACGGTCGTTGGAAGTCTCAATCTGCTCTCCGGCCTGGGTTTGAACACCGCAACGGTCCGATTTCTCGCGAAGCAGGGGAAGTCGAGGGAATCAGACACAGATTTCCTTGTTGGACTCGTTGCTGCAGTGGCCTTTGCCTCGGTGATGGTGGCGCTCGGCATCATTTGGAAGGACCCTATCCTGGAGGCGGTATTACATGTCCCGGAGAGGTTTGTTCCGGCGTCGAGCGACGTGTACGTGCTATTCCTTATTTCCAATGTTCCGGTACTCGCGGGTCAGGTGACGCTCGCGTTGTTGGATGCCCTGCAACTGGTCTCCATTTCAAGCATTCTTCAAGGAGTGTATACATTTCTGTATTGGGGCAGCTTGCTTATGGTATTTGCGCTGGGGATGCCGTTCGTCGCGGTCGGCTATGCCGCATTGAGCACCGCACTATTGTGGTGCGCGGTCGTGACATTCGTGACCCTGCGGCAATGGGGCCGTCTTTCTCCACTCTGGGATCGCGGTGCGATCATGCAGAGCATCAGAAAGCAACTGGGATTTGGAATTCAAGTGAACGCGGGTTCGGTGATCGCAATGTTGTTCGAGCCTTTGACCAAGATCGTGGCTTCGCATCTTCTGGGGATAAGGGAGGTCGGGCTCTTTGACCTGGGTCTGAAGGCACGGAGCTTCATCTGGGGTGCATTTGCGCGTGCACTCTATCCTGTTTTCCCGCTCCTTGCCGCGGAACATGATGGCGCGAAACGCCGGGAAATCGTCGCGGACTTGGAGGAGAAGTTGTTGCTCGTCATTCTTCCGGTTTCCCTCATTGTCGCAGGGACCGCCTGGGCGGTTGCACAACTGTGGATCGGTGCGGATGTCGCTGAGATCGGCACAACGATGGGGGTGCTCACGATAAGCTATTTGTATGGAAGTACCCTCATGACACCCTATTACCACTTCCTTGTCGTGAACGGGGAAGCTGGACGAGTCGCCCTTCTCCACACGCTAAATGTCCTCGCCAACCTGTTGGGGATCATCCTGACGTTTCAGATTCTCGGATTCTATGCCCTTGTGCTGGGATCGGGTGCTGCCATGCTCGTGTCATCCGCCGTGGCATTCCGTCATCAATCGAAGATCCTGCATATCCGTATCGTGACCCATTCTGGGACTATCCGTGCTGTGACGATGCTCGGTGGCACCGGTGTGATCGTGGTGGTCATGATGGCCGCTTAGGCGTTTCCATGCTGAAAGGACTGGTGTGGGGAGAGAATCTCCGGGACATCCTGCGCATCGTGCGGGCGACCGCCGCGTGGGCGGTGATTCCCCTGATCGTCGAGGAAATCCGCGATGAGGCGGCGCTCCGCAAGTTGTTGGCAGGACTCGCGACGGTTCTCGTCATTGTGAGCGTGACCATTATTCTGTTCAGCTGGGATCCTGGCCTCGTGCCGCCAACAGACGATATGGCGGTGGCACGCGAAGAATGGTTCGGCGGATTTCAGCGGATCTTCCACGTGGGGATGTGGGGTGCCGTAGCGGGAGCCATCGTCGCCCTTGGTGTGGGGTTCTATGACGCCCGCTGGCGTACGGCTGGACCGCTGATCGGTCTGGTGCTCTGTTTCGGACTCTTCTTCACCTTCGTCCGGACATTCATCATGCTGGTTATCATGTCGGTTGGCATCTTTGTCCTTGACAGGACGCGGTTCAACAGAAGAGCGATGATCAAGCCTCTGGCCATCGCGGTGGTGGTGTTGTTGTTACTTTCCGCGCTGCCCCTCGGCGAAAAGGTGATGACCGCGGTATCGGATCGGATGTCGAGTGTCCTGTCTGCGGATGTGACTGAAATCGATCCGACCGATCAGGAGGGGCTCGGGACACTTGTCTGGCGAATTCTGGCGCCGATGCGAGTCTGGGAAACCTTCAGGGAACGTGGGACAATCTGTTCGGGGCCATGGGGCGGAGTTACACGATGGACGATGGTTTCACAGCGTCGACACCGCATATCAGTTATGTGGGGATATACTACTGTGGCGGGGCGCTGGGATTTATCGGCTACCTATTCTTTCTTGTCGTCGTGACGGCACAACTAGCGTCAAACATCAGACGGGAACGTGAAAGTGAGCTCTCCTGGGTGCACGTCCCGATCTTCGTTACGTGGATCATGTTGCTCGCGGGGGCGCTCAATGCGTCCCTCTTCCAATTTCCCTACGGGGTCTTTTCCATGGCCGTGCTCATAGGAATCTCCGAGGCGGCCCAATCGATAGCGGCGTCACAGAGGATGTCTCCTCATGCCATTGCCTAAGATCACAATTGTTACACCCTCCTTCAATTCCGCTCGATACCTTGAAGCGACACTGCGAAGTGTTCTCGACCAGCAGTACCCGTCCTTGGAGTATCTGCTCTTCGATGGAGGATCAGCGGATACGACCAGGAGATACTGGATCGCTATTCTTCACAGGTTCATTGGCGGTCGGAACGTGATGATGGACAATCTCATGCCATCAACAAGGGGTTACAGGCTGCTACAGGCGACATCTGTGCGTGGATCAATTCGAATGACTTGCTGTTGCCCGGATCCCTCCTGATCGTCGGCCGCTACTTCGCCGAACATCCGGAAGTCGACCTGGTTTTTGGAAATGCGGTTCTTGTGGGCGAGGAGGGCGAACCTCTCGGGAACTATGAAGAGGTTGGGCCTGTCGCACAGGTCGCGGAACACATGAAAGCCCTGAATCATGTCCGCCAAGGCCACTACGACCATCTCTTGAACGACCATGCAGGTTGGATCCCGCAGCAGACAGCATTCTGGCGCACCACGGCGATGCGCCGTGTTGGATTTCTCGATCAGGATCTTCATTTTGCGATGGACTACGAGTTCTGCCTGCGGCTCGGTCAGAACGGTACGGTGCATTATCTGAACGAATTCCTGGGGGCATACAGGGTGCATCACGATGCGAAGTCAACACGTGCGTACCTTCATTGGCGTGATATCCTTGCGGTTAACCGCCGCTATCATGGCCGGTTGGGGTCCCGGCTCCACAGGCGGTTTCTTAGAGCGGTTCGACATGCGCTCCTCCGTCGGGTGAACGTAGCAGGCACCTGGAGAAAGGGCGAAGCGCGGTGAAGTTGCTTATCGTGGGGAAACGGGCGAACAGCTCGGGCATCAGTGAAGGCCCGGTAACGGCATTCGAATCACTGGTCGAGGGGCTCCGCGGATCCCAAGGGGATGTCCGGGTGTTCCCGGATCGCCCGGGTTCACGCATCTGGATGTATATTTCCCTGCTCGCGCAGGTCTGGCGACGTCTGGACGTGATCAATGTGCACCTGGCAGCGAATTTCCGGGTGCTCATCGGGTTGCTCCGACCGCGATCGGTGCACACCGTGTTGACCGTCCACGGGTACAGCCCTCTGGAATCGGTGGATCATGCTTACAACGCCTTCATGCACCGGCTGCAGATCCGGTACCTCTTCCGGAATCGTGTCTATGTATCTTCTTTGATCCGTGAGCGGGTGGAAGCGAGGGAAGGTCTCTCGGGAGGCGTCGTCATCCCTAATGCGGTCCGTCCGTTGCCCTCGATAGGGTTGGTAGGGGTGGAGGGTCGAGACGTTGACCTGTTCTCGTTATGCGGGTATTCGCGTACCAAAGGAGGTGCGGTACTCAACGATGCGTTGGCATCGATCCATGGACGATTGTCTGTCGTGATCGCTGGTCAAGGCGCAATGAGTGGAGGGTGGGTGGAGAGCTCACAGCATGAGGTCGTTCATGCCGGTCCCCTGGCTGGGCGAGAAGTGGCTGCCATCTTTTCACGCTGTCGGGTGTATGTTCAACCCAGTGTGTATGAGTCGTTCGGCATCCCAGTTGTGGAGGCTCTCTATGCTTAGCGTCCCCACTGTGGTTTCGACGGGGGCGTTGCAGAATTTCTGACTGATGGCCATGATGCTCTCCTGGTTCCCCCAGGCGATACCCAGGCTCTTGCCACCGCCATACGGAGACTCCTAGAGGACCCCGAACTCGCCCTTCAGATCTCTAGACAGGCTAGGGTGACAGCAGAGCGGTTTACGCCCCATGCGATCGCCAGCGAATACTGGGTCTATTTTACCGAACTCCAGCAGCGGTCAAGAAAAGGAGGATGACCCCCGTGGTCCTCAATGACGATCTACCACCGGCCGGTCACACCGGGAACGCTAACGTGTCCTGTTATGATGAGTATTATGACAAGCCGGAATGGTGGTTTCGCTTTCGCTATGACACGCAGATCAAGAAGCGAACATGTCAATCATTGGTACGCCGTGGGGGAAAGTCCCGCCATGGCCAGCGGGTATGCGAGCTGGGATTCGGAAGCGGAGCGTTCCTCTTTTCATTTCCGAGCGATTGTGTCATCCACGGGCTGGAGATCTCCCACTCTGCGGTGAGCCGTGCTGAGCGTATCGCTCATCAGCGGGGATATCGGTCGGCGCGATTCGATCAGGTCTCTGGTGCCGCGCTCCCGTTGGCAGATCGGAGTGTCGATATCTTCGCGGCCTCGCACGTCTTGGAGCACGTTCCCAATGACATTGCGACGCTCACGGAGATCAATCGGGTGCTCGATGATCAAGGCATTGCCAGTCATCGTGGTTCGATCAACGAGAAATATGAAGATCCCAATCACGCCCGGCAATACGATCTGACGTCTCTGTGTGCCGCTGGTGGCGACAGGATTCGACGTGATCGCATCGATGGAGAACGAGACACTATATTATCTTGTCGAACGCTTCTATTTCGAACGCTACAACACCCGCTGGAAATTGCTCGGTCCCATGATCGTCGCCGCATTCAACATCCCCGCCTCATTGCTGCCACTCTCGATCTGCCGTTTCATCGATCAGATCTTCAACGTGTGCGGCATGCCGCGACAAGCTCGGGGTAGTCGTGAGGAAACGGTCAGCCAATGAAGGGAGTGCGCTCCGCTAATGTGTGGCATCGTTGCGGTTCTTGAGCGATCCGGGATTATCCCCCCTCGCATTCTGCAGGAAATGAAGGTGGGCCTTGATGGGATGGCCTATCGGGGACCGGACGGGCAGGGTATCTGGGATCGTGCCGGCGTCGCTCTTGGCCATCGCCGGCTCAGCATCATTGACCTCTCACCCGCTGGGGCGCAGCCCTTCCACAACGAGGAAGCGGGACTGCACATCACGTTCAATGGCGAGATCTACAACTACCGTGAACTTCGGCGAGTGCTCGAAGGTCATGGATTCATCTTCCATTCGCAATCGGATACGGAGGTCATTCTTGCGGCGTACGCGCACTACGGGGGATGGATGCGTGCAGCATTTCCGAGGAATGTTCGCCTTTGTGCTCTTTGATGAGAAGAGGCGGCGGGCACTTGTCGCCCGGGATCGCATGGGAAAGAAACCCCTGTACATATCTCTCGACGATCAGCGCCTCGTAGTCTCTTCCGAGATCAAGACCTTTCGTGCGTTTTCGGGAGCCCCACTGACCATTGATGGCCGGGGGATGCAGTCATATTTTGCACTTCAGTTCGTTCCAGGGCCGGGCACGATCTACAAGGAGGTACAGCGACTCCCCGGGGGATCGTACCTGACCGTCGATCTGTCGACTTGGCAGACCACGCAAAAACGATACTGGCAGTGGCAAGACTATGCCGTCTCGGGGACCTCGTCGATAGCGGATATCGACGCAGTGGACCAGGCGCTACAGGAGAGTATTCGCTACCGGTTGATCGCTGATGTCGATGTGGGCATCCTCCTGAGTGGGGGAGTCGATTCCACCCTCATCGCATACTATGCCGCGCAGCAAGCAGGGCGCACCGTTAAAGCATTCACCGTTGCATTCTCCGACGATAACCTTGATGAGTCACGTTATGCGGCAGACGTCGCCCGCACACTGGGCCTGGACCTGGTAACGATGTCGGGATCGGACATTTCTGCCGATCTGCTCACTCGCGTCGCATATCATGCCGGGAGCCCTTGGGCGATCCCGCGTGTATACCGACCTACATGATTTCGGAAGTTCTCTCGCAGCATGTGAAGGTCGTGCTTTCAGGCGAGGGTGCCGACGAACTCTTCTGGGGCTATCCGCACTATCAGCGGGAACAACACTGGCTTGATTTGCCATGGCGGCCGCGCCTGCACGGCATCCCCTGGATCCGGGCGGTGTGCGGCTCGCTCGAAAGTTCGCCCCGTGTTCCGAGGATGGTCAATCGATTGACGAAGGTCGTCGTTGCTCCTGAAAGCTTCGGGGTTCTCCGGTGGGTCACGGTGTTCGGCGATGGTGCGCTCGGTCTCCTGTTCGCTGACGGTGCGCAGGAAGGATATGCCAGACTCGGAGAGGATCTTCAGCGCATCAGAAGTACCATCTCTCCCACGCTGGATCTTTTGAGCACTGCCGTTGCCGTCGATCTTCCTCTTTGGTTGCCGGATGATTTGTTGGTGAAGGTCGACCGGATGACTATGGCGCACGGTGTCGAGGCACGTGCGCCGTTCCTGGACCACACTGTCGTCGAGCTGGCACCTGGCACTCCCGCCGAATCAGAAGCTCTCGGGTGGGATGACGAAATCTCTTCTCAGGCGGCTGTTGCAGTCGAAGCTCAGAGGGACCTCCCTCGAATCTCTTGCAAGCCGCCCGAAGCACGGCTTCGAAGTGCCCGTACAGCAATGGTTGGCTCGCGAGTTGGCCGGATTCACCGATGATCTTCTCGCCGAACTCTGCGGGTCCGGAGGAGTGGATATGATCGACGGGAGATACGTCCAGCGACTGGGGGCATTTCGCAAGAACGGTGGGTCGAAACCCTTCGCTCGCAAGATCTGGCTCCTGCTGACATTTGCTCTTTGGCATCACCTCCACAAGGAGCGGTTCGGCTTCAAGAGCGCACAGTAGCCGGGAGAATAGCCGACCGTTATGACCATACTGTTCGTCCATAGTGGTGCCGATCTGTACGGCGCAAGCCGATCACTGCTCCGCCTCAGTTCACGCCTCGTGAAAGATGGCGTGGGTGTCCTCGTCCTGCTCCCCTTTGATGGCCCATTGCGCGACGCTCTCGCGAGGTCGGGTGTCACCGTGCGCATCGAACCGACCCTCACGGTCGTCACCCGGGCGAATCTCCGTCGCTTCCGGGAATTCGCGGCCTTGCCCTTCCTCGCCATTCGATCGGTGCGTCGCGTACTGAGGTGATCCGTGAGGTTCGTCCAAATGTCGTGCATTCGAATACTGCGATCATTCTGACACCGGGGATCGCGGCGCTCGTGGCAGGGGTCCCACATATCTGGCACGTACGCGAATCATTCGGAGAATTCGGACGTCTCTGGTCAGTGTTCCAATGGTACATGTTCGCCTGTTCGACGAGGGTGATCTGCGTATCGGATGCTGTCCGCCAGCAGTTTGTGCCGTTCATCCGGGAGCGAAAGACCACGGTGATTCACAACGGTATTCCTGCCTCAGAGTTTGGTACCGTGAGCGACGATCGCATCCAGGAGTTTCGCCGGACATTCGGCTTGAAGGCTTTCTTCTCGTGGGCGTTGTCGGTAGATTGAAGTTGGTGCGCAAGGGCCAGGATACGTTCCTGAGGGCTGCTGCCCTGATCGCGGCAGAGCATCCCGACGTACGATTCGTGCTGATCGGAAGTCCGTTCCCGGGGAATGAGTCGCATGGGAAGGCATTGAGTGCGCTCGGACGAGAATTGGGCATCGACAAGCAGATCGTGTTCACCGGTGATGTCGCGGATATACGTGCGGCGTATGCTGCGCTGGACATCTCCGTGCTCCCTTCCGAACAGCCAGAACCGTTCGGAGGGGTGGTGATCGAATCTATGGCGGCTGGGAAGCCCGTCATCGGAACACGGATCGGTGGGACGTGAGCAGATCGCGGATGGGGAAACGGGGCTGCTGGTGGCCCCGGCGAGCCACAGGCGCTCTCGATCGCGCTCCATCAACTCATCGCCGATCCCGCGCTCAGGAAAAGGATGGGTGAGTCAGGCAGGAAACGATACGAATCCTTGTTTGAATTTGAAGGATTTTACACACGCATGGTCGAAACGTATCGCTCTACAGTGAAGGGTGGTGTTTCATGGCACGGATCTATTTAGATAACCTGGGGGCGGAATATCGCCCAGTGCTTGAGAAGGGGTTCGACTGGCTTGGGCTTCGCTCCCGGCTCAAGCCGGGGATCAGGGTTGCGATCAAGCCCAACCTTACATTCCCCTCATTTCGGCCCGGAGTCATGACGAATCCGGGTCTGCTCGAGTCGCTCGTCAGCCTATTAACTGATCACGGCTGTTCGATCAGCATAGTGGAATCTGATTCCGGCGGATACAACCGCTTCTCGATGGATGATGTATTCTCCGCAACGGGAATCCGCACCATAGCGCAAAGATTCAATGTCAGGCTCGTCAATCTCTCTGCTGTCGAGGGCCGACCGATCCCCGTGGTGAAAGGCAGACGACAACTTGTAGTTCCCATGCCCGTCCCCTGCTCGATTCGACTGACCTCATGTTCACCGTCCCGGTTCCGAAGATCCACATGAACACTGGCGTGAGCATTTCTGTGAAGAACCAGTGGGGCATCATCCAGGATCCCGCAGAGCGGCTCAAGCTGCATCCGGACTTCGCCGAGGTCATTTATGCTGTCAATAAGAATCTCCCACCTATCATCTCCATCGTCGATGGGAAATTCGGGCTGACCAGGAGCGGACCGATGGAGGGAGATGCCTTGGAACTGAATTGGCTCATGCTCTCCGATGATCTCTTCCGGGCTGACTTTCTGTGCTGCCAGCTAATGGGCATCGACCCGATGTCGATCTCCTATTTGCGCACGATCTTTGAAAGGGAAGGCATCACAGGCATGTCGGACGCAAGTCTCAACCGTGATCCGGCGCCCTTCACAACAGGAACACCGTTCTTCCTCAAGCGGAAGTTGACGGACTATCCCGGGTTGTGGGCATTTCATTCGCGGCCTCTGGCATACCTTGCCTACCGATCACCATTGGCGGGACTGTTGCATCGATTGCTTTATCTCGTCCGGACTCCTTTCTATGATTATGGAAAGGATCGGAAGGAAGGATAGGAATCCCAGCCGACACCCCTCCTCTTTCTGTACATTCTACAAACCTCCTAGCGTTCCTCCGCGGTAGCCCGCATAACCTCGCATTCCCGTCCGTTTTGAGCCCATTTGTGTGGCATTTGAATTGAACGACTGGTCATGGGTTACATGAATCAGTCGTGAGGAACGCATGCGATCGGTATCGGTACTCGGAATGCTTGTAGGTCTTGCTTGGTTGGCATTGTCCACTGCTGAAGGGCAGGTGCCTCTGCGTGAGGTCCGTGTGAACCTCGCCCTGCAAGAGACAACCGCGGTTGTTCATCTTCCGGGTGACATCGATTCATACCAGACGCGTAAGTACAAGGACGAGAGTACATTCTCCGGTCTTTTCCAAGTCGAGGAACGAGGAGTGGAGAATAATGTCTCTCTGGAAATCGCGAATACCGGTCGGACTACACTCCGTGACCTGCAAATTGAAATCGATGGCGTGAGATTCGTCTGGACGATCAACGACCTGATCAGCATGATTCCGCTTCGTCACCTCAAGACCGCGGAAGACACGGTCAGGGCGGTTTGGTGGTTCCTCTCCGGGCGGTTGCAGCACTGGCCGATAGGTTCCATTACTGTTGCTTGGGCTCTTCCACCAGTACGGATAGTGAACGCATTTGGCGGGGGCTCTGCCACGATGTGTCCCAGGTCGCCGCCGCGGTTTTGCAGGCCTTGGGATTCAAAGAATCCTCATCAATTGGCATCGGGAGCGGTCTTCATACAGTGGCACAAACCGTCCTTCCCGATCAGCGCCGAATCCCGATCGATGTCGATCTCAAGGCGATGTACCGGAACCGAGCACAGGGGGGGGGGCCACCTTTGGTGAATTAGCCGGAGATCAGGAACTCGTCGCGCGCGAGCATCACTACGGCTACAGCGCCCGGGAAGGCGAAGCCGACGAAAGAGTGGCGCTTATCTATAGTGATCAGATGCAGACCCTTCCCGTCCTCTCGGGTGACGCGGATACCGACAAATTGACGTTACGGCCAGATGAACGCATCGAGTACCGTTTCCGGAGAGGTCGGGGAAATACTATAGCTATCACCACTTCTACTATCCTCAATCCATGTCCCGCGAGGCATCCCCAAAGAGCCGCCTGGGATTTGTTGAGTATGCTCCGACGGATCTTGTCGCTGCGCTGAGGGACAGCGGGGTGCAAGGCACGAACCTGAGGGTGGTTGAATCTCTTCAGGGGACAGGAGTAGGCCCGGACGAAAGCTCGCGGGATGGTATCCTTCTCGTGCCGATGACCTCACCTTACATCATTACCGGCGGCATGGTCGTCATAAAGTACCTTATGCAGTCACCGCTGGCATCGGTTACGCTCGAGCTGTTGAAACCGGATGGATCAGAGGTCAGGGTCTATCGCGCCGCGCCGGGCGAGATCGGCGCCTTCGCGGATAGCATTAACCTATTTGATGCCATCGATCCTCAAGGGTCATTCATGCTTCCTTCGTTCGTCGTTCGGCTCAGTCTTGCGAGTGGGGGAGACAGCTCTGGTGTGATCCTGACTTCATTCTCGAGCCAAGCCATCTTTCAATTCGACCCGTTGGGCATTCCACGTCTGCGCTGCGGAGATAACACCATCACATTGCGGAAGGAGGATCAAGTCCTGGGCGAAGGAAGGGTCAGCGTTCGTTATGTCGTGGAAGAGATGACCAGCGGGATGGAACATCCCAGGGTCACGGTGTTGCATCCCCCGGTCATGGACGTGGCATCAAGCCCACGCCGGCTGGCATTCGCGTGGGAGCCCCCGAACGGCGCGAGTGAGGCTCGATCAGTGAATACCATGTTCAAGTGAGCGAAGACTCCCTCTTCGCATTTCCGTTCTCGTCTGCTTATGATATTCATACAACCCAGACTGGGACGGGGCCGGATCCGCGTTGGCTTTCACCTGGTGCGAATCCTCTCCGCAACGCCGTGCGCTACTTCTGGCGTGTAGCAGCACGCTTCACTGATGGCGCATATGCGGATTGGAGTCCGACCGCCACCTTTGAGAATAGGTCCAGCACCGCCCCCGAGGGATTGGCTGTAGCATATGCGCCTGACTCGATCAGCATTAGTTGGAGCGGTCAGGGGTCCGGGATCAGAGAAGGTGCGCCTGTGGGCAAGTGATCGTTCGGGTTCTATCGTCGTGAGGCGGTGCTGGTCGGCGAGTTCGCATCTAACCCTATCCTGCTACCGGCCCGCGGCACTGGCCATGCGTCCTTCGCATTCTACCGTGTGGAGCGGCTGAGCGATTCCTTGACAGTCCCGGAGTGGAGCATTGCTGCCGGCACACGGAGCGCGCAGCTCGCTCTCAGTATCGTTTCGCCTGCCCATGTGGGGGATTCGATCATCGCCCCGATCCTCCGCGTCCAACCGCAATACCGATATGCTGGCCCGAATGGAGAAGAGTTGATCACTTCGGATTCGATCGTCGCCCTTCACTCGTCGAATGAGCACTTCGTTGTCGAAGATGGCGTGCTACGCGGACGGTTCCAAACGCTGGCCGATTCGCTCGTCGGCATCCAGGGGACGTCGAGTCTATCGCACAATGTCCTGACTCGTTCGTCACGTTGCGCATGGATAAATACTCGCCCCGAGGTCCCACGGATCATCAGGCGTACGTGGTACTGATGAGGCGGTCAACACCACGATCCTGCTGGCCGAGGATCCCGATACTGCGGTCGGCCAGCAGTTCCGCATCGCGATCGATCAGGCTCCTTCATGGGTCCGCTTCGATGCCGCATCCAATGAACTCTCGGGCCTTCCCGGATCACCGACCTGGGATCCCACACCTTTTCGGTCGTTGCGGTGGACGATGCCGGTGACTCGTCTCATGGGTTGGTCACGATCGACGTGGAACACCTGAACCGCCGCCCGGCGTTCAGTGTGATGCCCCGTATGCGCGTGTTTGAAGATGATCCCTTACGGGTCGTGTGCGAAGCCCTGGATCCGGATGTGCGTGACTACCACGATACCGTTCGGTACCAGCTCGCTCGTCCTTCAAGTTGGTTGTCGATCAGTGCGTCCGACGGGATCCTGATCGGGAAGCCAGGCATTCAGGATCTTTGGGATTCTGTCGCACACGTCATCGCTGTGGACCTCTTGGGCGCCGCGGACACGCTCGCGTTGCACTTGAGCTCATCCATCGCAATCACCGCCCGATGATCATGACGAGTTCCCCGGTCCGTGCCATCGAAGGTGAGCTGTTCTCCTTCGACATTGCATGGAATGATGTGGACACGACTATCGGGCAGGTGGTCCGGTTGCGGGCGACCTCCGGCCCCGCCTGGCTTTTGTGTGACAGCATCAGTGGGAGATTGACTGGACGGCCAGAGGGAACCGACGTCGGTAGTACCGTTCTTACCCTTGTGGCCCTCGATGATTCGGGGGCGGCTGACACGGTCGGGTTGCCGTTGATCGTTCATCACGTGAATCACCGTCCGTCGTTCCAACACCCAACGATCCCCGTCGCCGTAGAAGACGTGCCGTTCGCGTTCCGTGTTTGGGCGCATGATCGCGACTCACTGAACTTCTCCGATCACGTGCGCTACAGCATGGCCCCGACTTCACACTGGCTACACGTCGATTCTCTCACTGGCGACCTCACCGGCATCCCCGGCATCAGCGATCTGAATGATTCCATATTCGTTGTGACGGCGATTGACGACAGCGGTGCTTCCGACACGCTTGCTCTGGAGATTCCGATCCGTCACATGAATCATGCGCCGTCATTCGCCGGGATACTGCCGATCACAGGTGCCGAAGATTCCTTGATGCGGCACCACCTCTTTGCGACAGATCGTGACAGCATCCTCGGTGACCGGATCCACTTTCGGATGATCTTCGGGCCCGGATGGCTGACCCTCGATACCCTGACCGGGATTGCCAGCGGCGTTCCGGGAGGAGGGGACGTCGGTGACGGGTCGTTGACCGTGATCGCACTCGATGACAGCGGTGCCTCCGCGACGCTCGTTCTGCCGTACGCGGTGCGCCATACGAATCACGCTCCACACGTGTCCGCACCCGGCACGCGGCTCGCCGTCGAGGATTCGCTCTACGTGTCGCAGATCGTCGCTACGGATGCAGATGCCGCCCGCTTCGGCGATACGCTCCGGTTCACCGCGATCCTGAAACCGGCATGGCTCACTCTGGATCCGCAGAATGGTACACTGACAGGTATACCCCGCGCCGGCCAACTGTCCGATTCTACCCTCGCAGTGGTCGTTGCCGATAGCAGAGGAGGATCTTCCTCCCTGACAACGACCATCTCGGTGGCACACACGAACCATGCTCCGGTGTTCGCCAGCATTCCGGAAAAGAACTCCGGCGCGGTCGAAGATGTACCCTTCACCATGAATTGCGCTGCGAGCGATGGTGATACCAAGTTCTTCGGCGACTCGCTAACGTACTCCTTTGGCGTGCATCCCCAATGGCTTTCTATCAATGGCTCCACGGGCATCGTGACAGGCACTCCGGCAGAATCCGACCACGATACGACGTTCACGGTGCTCGTGACGGATGGCCTGGCTACGACAACGTTGACGGTCCCGCTGTCCGTCCTGGAGGTCAATGATCCGCCAACGATCGTGGGAAAACTGAATGTCGTTCTTGCGGAGGATTCCTCGGCCGCCCTCGATCTGGCCCCGTTCGTCCACGATCCGGACAACCGCAGGGACGCGCTTCAGTGGGGGATCACTTCGGCTGTGGAAGGAGCGGACTACCACTTCTGCTCCGAGCCGCCCGATGGAGCACCGGTGGTGCATGCGGATGATGATAGCCTGGTGATCTATCTTGATACGGCATCAGCTCGCGTGTATGTGCAGGCACGCAAGAACTTCACCGGGTCCCTGCTCCCGATCGTGATCACCGTCTGCGACCCGGATGGGCTGACAGCGACCGATACACTTATGGTCACTGTTGTCCCGGTCAATGATCCTCCGGTCCTTTCGCGGTTCGAAGAGATCACGGCGGCCGAGGATGATAGCGTCCTCGTGCCGAACGCGCTCCTCGCTTCGCTCGTCACTGATCCGGACGATGCAGATTCTCTTCTCCTGTGGCATTGCTCCGGTTCGACGATGGTCACGCCGACCCGCACACAGGACGGAATGCTTGTACGCTTTGCTTCCAACTGGCACGGAACCGATAGCATCACGATCACGGCCATGGACAGGGCAGGGGCGTCGGACTCCGTGCGTGTGGCTCTTCGTGTGCTGCCGGTGAACGATCCTCCGGTCCTTGCCCGTGTTCCCGACCTGGCCGTGCATCGCGATTCCATCATCACGTTCTGCCTCTCCGGGTATGTGTCGGATGTGGATGACTCGACGGCCGGCTTCCGCGCCGGGATCGGCCCGATCGGTCCCGCCATTTCCGGTGACCCCGATGTGCGCTCGGCCAGCTGAGCAAGACGGGTCCCTCTTCGTCTCTGCACCTCGCGGTTGACAGCCTGATGAATGTGAGCATCTCGTTCACCGGGCCGTACGAGTGCACGAACCTTCCTCTGGTCGTGCGTGTGTTCGACCCGCAGGGTGCGTTCGGAACTGACACGCTCTTCCTGACGGTTGCGGCACCGGACCAGCCCCCGGTGATCCTGGCGATCGCGGACACGGTCGTCGTTCCCGGACAGCCGTTCGGCCTGCCCATGTTCGCGCACAATTGATCAACGATGCCGCCCCTCTCTCGTTCTCCGTTGAGGGGCCCGCGTGGCTGAGCATCGATTCGACCGGCACATTGACCGGCATTCCGCCCAGGGCGGCAGAAGATTCGGTGCTGGTGATCGTGACGGACAGCAGGGGGGCATCGGATTCGCTCCGGTTCCGGATCGTCGCCCGTGGCACCGTGGCTCCGGATGTGCCGGCGGACTATGTGATGTTCCAGAATTACCCGAACCCCTTCAATCCTGCCACGACCATCCGGTTCGGCCTGCCGGAACCGAGCAGAGTGCATGCTGAGGTGTTCAATATCCTCGGACAGCTCGTTGCAACGATATTCTCTTCCGATCTTCACGAAGGCTATCATACCGTGCAATGGTCGCCCGTGGGTCTGGCAAGCGGTGCGTACATCATAGTGCTCGAAGCGCACGGGCTCGTGTCGGCGGGCAGGGACGCGAGGATCATCAAGAAAGTGAGCCTGGTCCGATGAAGATCGTCGCAGGGCGGTGGATGCGCCGCTCCTGCATCCTGCTTCAGCCTCCAGTTCAATGGAGAGAACCGCAGAACGCGCCGGCACGAGGAATTGAGGTTTAGCGACGACAGCTCATGTGAAGTTGCATATGTCGTTGCCAATCGCTATCTTTTGCCCTATAGCATGCAGGAACTTCAGGGGAGCGATCCAGCCTCCTGCATCTCGCGAACTTTGGTTCTCTTATGCCTTCACAACAGGCGTTCATCCGGCGCAACTGGCGGACCGTCATCGCTGTCGGGTCTCTCGGGTTTGATGCCGCGGTTATCACGGCTGCGTTCCTCTTCGCCGTGCGGGTGGAGATGACAGGGGTGTCATTCTCCGAGGCCCTGTCGCAGTATGCCTGGACGCTGGCGTCGATCCTGGGTGTCTTCCTTCTCCTCTTCACCTCACTCGGGGTGTATCGCACCACTGCGCAATCCTCGTTCTATCGCCAGGCATACCTCGCCGGAAAAGGTTTTGTGTTCAGCGTCGCCATTATCCTGACCGGCTTGCTGCTGGTCTACGGAAGCGGGATCTCACGCCTTCTGCTGCTCGCATTCTTCCTCAGCTACCCGTTCCTCTACCTTTCGGCGTGGTATCTTGCCCGGAACATCCTCCGCGCGCTTCGCAGGCTCGGATTCGGCCGCTGGAATACGCTGGCGATCGGCTCGAACCCCTACCTGGGAAGCCTCCTCCGCCGCCTGGAGCGGTTCCCGGACCTCGGGTACGTTGTCGTCAGTGTGATCACCACACCGTTCAGCGAGAACGGCGACAACAACCTGCACGTTGAACGGAGCACGGTCGAACGCGTGGTAGAAGACAAGCACATCGAATTGATCACGATCTCGACCGCCCAGTTGAACGGCTCCTACGAGGTGCTGGAGTCGCTGTGTAAACGGGAACGGATCGGGATGCGTGTGATCTCCCCCGAGGCGGATTTCCTCTTCTCGAAGGCAGGCCTTCACGACATCGCGGGGATCTCGATCTATACTCCCACGCGCCATCGGGTCGATTTCGCCAAACGGATCATCAAGCGCTTATTCGATATCGTCGTGTCATCCCTCTGCATCCTGATGCTTTCGCCGATCTTCATTGCGGTCGCTCTCGCGACAAAACTGGAATCCCGCGGGCCGGTGTTCTTCCGCCAGAAGCGGTCGCTCTCAGACGAGGACGTGCCGTTCGACTTCTTCAAGTTCCGCAGCATGTATCAAGGTGCGGATGCGGAAAAGGAAAAGCTCTTCCATCACAATGAAGCCAACGGGGCATTGTTCAAGATGCGGGACGATCCCCGCATCACGAAAGTGGGGAAGATTATCCGGCGCTACAGTATCGATGAACTGCCACAGCTCTTCAACGTGCTGATCGGCGACATGAGCCTGGTCGGCCCCCGCCCGCTTCCCGTGTCCGATTACCGGCGTATGAAGGAGGAGGATGCCCTGGGAGGGTATTTCCGTCAGCGCACACTCTCTAAACCGGGTATGACGGGCTTGTGGCAGATCTCCGGCCGCAGCGATATCGGCTTCCGCGAGATGGTCCTTCTGGATCTGTACTACATCGAGAATCAGTCGATCCTGTACGACCTCGAGATCCTCGCGCAGACGGTGCCGGTAGTGTTCTTCGGCAAGGGGGCATACTAAGAAGCAGAAACGTCCGCGTGGTGCATGCCGCCATGTCGGGCGGGTTCGGGGTCTTTCCCATGGGCGGTGCATCAACCGTCATTGCCCGAATGGATGCGTGGTACTCGTAGGGGCGGTGCATGCACCGCCCTTACAAGTTTTTGGGCATTTTGAAACTCTCAGCGGTTTTCCGTATACTCGATGAAGTCGTCGAATGAATAAGAGGGGATATCGATGAAACTCAGCGTTGTCGGCACCGGATACGTCGGACTCGTCGTTGGAACGTGCTTTGCAGAGAGCGGCAACGATGTGATCTGCGTGGATGTGGACGAACAGAAGCTCAGAACTCTCCGGAAGGGCGAAAGCCCCATCTACGAGCCCGGACTCACGGAATTCCTCAAGAAGAACATCGCGGAGAAACGGCTCACGTTCACCTCCGACCTCGACGCTGCCGTGAAGAAGTCGGAAGTGATCTTCCTCGCATTGCCCACACCCCAGGCGGAGGATGGATCCGCGGACCTGCAGCACGTCCTGGAGGTCTCCCGGAAGATCGGCCGCATCATGAACGGGTACAAGGTGATCGTCAATAAGAGCACTGTGCCGGTCGGGACCGGCGACCGCGTGCGTGAGATCATCGCGAAGGAGACGAAGCATCCGTTCGATGTCGTTTCGAACCCCGAGTTCCTCAAGGAAGGCGCGGCGGTGAACGACTTCATGAAGCCCGACCGCATCGTGATCGGCTCCAGCAGCCCGAAAGCCCTCGCGATCATGCAGGACCTCTACGGACCGTTCGTCCGGACCGGCAACCCGCTGATCGTCATGGACATCCATAGCTCCGAGCTTACAAAGTATGCGTCCAATTCGTTCCTCGCCACCAAGGTGTCGTTCATGAATGAGATCGCCAATCTCTGTGAACGCCTCGGCGCCGACGTGGACCTCGTGCGGAAAGGGATGGGGACGGACGAGCGCATCGGCACCCAGTTCCTGTTCGCGGGCATCGGGTACGGAGGGTCGTGCTTCCCCAAGGACGTTTCCGCGCTGCTCAATACCGCACGTACGAACGAGTACGATCTGCAGATCCTGGAGGCCGTTGAGGCCGTCAACCGCCGACAGAAGCTCGTCATCGTGAACAAGATCAAGAAGCATTTCAGTGCCGGGTTGAAGGGGAAGGTGATCGCGCTCTGGGGGTTGGCGTTCAAGCCGAATACGGACGACATGCGCGAGGCTCCGGCGCTGACGGTGGTGGATGCGCTCGTCCGCGAAGGTGCGCTGATCCGCGCCTTCGATCCGGCGGCGCTGGACGAGGCGAAGAAACGGTTCGGCAAAGGGGTGAAGCTCGTCGATAACAACTATGACGCGGTGAAGGGCGCGGATGCCCTCGTCCTGCTGACCGAGTGGAACGAGTTCCGGCGCCCGGATTTTGAGCGCATCAGATCGCTCCTTCGCGAACCCGTGGTCTTCGACGGGAGGAATATCTACGATCCGAAAGTGATGCGGGAAAAGGGTTTTGTCTACTACGGGATCGGACGCGGCAACTCGTAGCTTGAAGCACTCTCTCTTCGTTCAGGAGGCCATCGTGAAGCACGCAATCGTTACCGGCGGGGCCGGATTTCTGGGATCTCATCTGTGCGACAGGCTCCTTGCTGAAGGATGCAAGGTGACGGCGATCGATAACCTCATCACCGGAGATGTCCGGAATATCGCGCACCTCCTCGGCAATGAGCATTTCCGATTTCTGAAGCATGACGTCACGGAGTATATCTTCGTCGACGGCCCCGTGGATTACATTCTGCACTTTGCTTCGCCGGCAAGCCCGATCGACTACCTCAAGCTGCCGATCCAGACATTGAAGGTCGGCTCGCTCGGGACCCATAAGGCGCTGGGCCTTGCCAAGGCGAAGAATGCGCGGTTCCTGCTGGCGTCCACATCGGAAACCTACGGCGACCCGCTGATCCACCCGCAGCCGGAATCGTACTGGGGCAACGTGAACCCCGTCGGCCTGCGCGGCGTCTATGATGAAGCGAAACGCTTCGCCGAAGCGATGACGATGGCGTACCACCGATACCACGGTGTCGAGACCAGGATCGTGCGCATCTTCAATACCTATGGGCCGCGGATGCGCATCAACGACGGCCGCGCGATCCCGGCGTTCATCTCGCAGGCTCTCCGTGGCGAGGATGTGACGGTGTTCGGCAATGGCCTCCAGACCCGCAGCGTGTGCTACGTGGACGATCTCATTGAAGGGATCCACCGGCTCCTCCTGTCGGATCTCCCGGATCCGGTGAATATCGGCAATCAGGCCGAGATCACCATGCTTGACCTTGCACGCGAGGTGATCGCGCTGACCAACAGCTCAAGCCGGATCATCCACAAGGACCTCCCGGAGGACGACCCCAAGATACGGCAACCCGATACCACACGCGCACGCACGCTTCTCCATTGGGAAGCACGCGTGGACCGGAAGGTGGGGCTGACAGCGACGGTGGAATACTTCAAGAAGACCATGCAACGATGAAGCAAGCGAAGAGGGACGTGGGAGGAAGGAAGCATGGCGGCATGACGAGGGACGGGGTGGTTTCCCTTGTGTTGATGTTCCTTCTTGCCTGCATGTCCCTCCTTCCTTCTCCTGCGGTTGCGCAGGAGACTGCTCCCTACGCCGGCTATTCCCGCGAGAACATCACCCCGCTCCGCCAGGGCGCCGCCACCGGCATCGTCGCGATCGTCGGCGCAGGCATGATCGCCGATGCCTATTTCACCTGGTGGAAGGATGCCGAGCGCCCCTTCTCGTTCTACTCGGATCATTGGTTCGGTGGAACGGTCCGCGGACTCGACAAGGTCGGGCATATGTATGGGACGTATCTCGAGTTCAAGGGGATGCGTGAGGTGATGCTCTGGGGCGGGTATTCTCCGGAGGCATCCTACTGGTGGCCCGCCGGCATCGCGATCTTCCATGCCCTCGAGATCGAACTCGGGGATGCCTTCACCCCCTACGGGTTCGACCCCCAGGATCTCCTGTTCGGGCTCATGGGGGTGGGCTACGGAATGCTGCAGACCCACTATCCGTACCTGTACAATTTCAATTTCAAGGTGAGCTTCTGGCCGAAACAGGGTTTCACGACCCCGGCGAACTTCACGAGCGACTATGATGCGATGACGGTCTGGCTGACCGCCAATATGCATAACGTCCTTCCGGGTGCGGTCGGCGAGAGCTGGCCGGAGTGGCTGCAGGTGGGTGTTGGCTACGGCGTCGGATGGGGGAATGCGCGCCGGGAATTCGTGATCGGCCTCGATCTCAATCTGGAAGGGTTCTCAACGCACAACGATCACGTGTTGGTCGTCGAGCGCGTGTTCAACAATTATCACTTCCCGGCACCGGCATTGAAATTGACGGAGGGGAAGGGGCCGTTGGGGTACCTGCTGCATCTGAGATAACACCGCATCATTCTCCAGTTCCTTCCGTCGCCAGTTCAGTCGCTGAAGTCGAACGCAAATCCTGCTGCGATCGCCTCCCGACGGATGTTGTAGTATTCACCGAAATTGTCCCAGCCGTTCTGATACGACAGGAACAGCCGCACACCCTTCGCATTCCATGCTCCGAACTTCACTCCCGCCTCGATGGTGTTGCTCCCGATGACCGCCGGGGTGCCCATCAATGTGAAATGATGCGCACCGTAGATGTGCGGTGAACCCGGCGCGTGAATTTCCCACCCTCCCAGGAGTGTCCATTTGCGTATCGCGACCGGTTTGACGATCGGCGCGTAGGTGATGCCTGCGTAAGGCCGCAGAAGCCACTCCCCCCACCGATGGTGATAGGCCGCAATGACCTCTGCGTAGTTACGTGAGAAGGGGAATGGGTCATTCCCGTCACGCCACATTCCCAGATCGTCGTTGTAGTGTCCATCGACCATATGTGCGCTCAGATGAAGGAATCGGAAGCGGAAGCTCCAGGCCGAGGCGCCATGCAGGCTGAGACCGAGTCCGAAGAATCCGTCCGCGGCATCGATCTTCAACCGGTAGCCCCGGTGGTCGTTCGCGAGTGCGTAGGCAAAGAAGAGTGCGGAGACGCGCAACGTATCGGTACCCCAGCGATGCTCGTAGGCATCGACGGCATTCCCGATGGCCACCTTCATGCGGGAGGTCCCGATCTCCTGTGCGATGCCCATCCGTGGTTCCTCATGGTTGGCGAAGAGCGGGGTGAAACCCGTTCCGGGGGGAAACCAATGTGACGCGGGCACGCCTTCCTGGGCTCTCGCCGACCAAAAGGAAAAGGTTATGCAGAAAGCTCCGATCAGGGCCGCAAGGGCCCGACCCGAAATGCGTGGATGAACGTTCAATGATCTCATTGCCGGCTATGTCAGGTTGTGAATGCCTCAAAATACCATTTCCTTGACCGAAAATCCATGCGTCACCTCAAGTACCGCTTGAAGGGAAGAGTGTGAGTGCAACGATTTCCACTGGCACAGGAATTGCGATATAGTATGTGGGGAAGTGTGATGGGGCCGAACGGGAGAGATTTGTGATCCGGGTGCATCGCAGGGACCGGGGTAGTGTCCTTCCTTGCGCATATGTCCGAGAACCGAAGGGCCGACCCATCCCCGGGATGCAGCGGACCTCGCAGTCCAAGTGGGAGTAGCACGTGGCGCTACAAGAGACTGTACACACGGGTGAGCAGGTGATCTCCAGGATCGTCAATGGCCTTCAGGATGCGCTGTATTGCATCGACGCCACGACAGGAGAGTATACCTATGTCAACCCCGCTTTTGAAGCATTGACCCGCTATACGCTCGAGGACATCCACGTCATGGGCGGGCGCGCCGCGTTCGATGACGCTACCCGGACCACGGGTCCGGTTCCGGCGGTCTTGCCGGGGACGTGTCCGTTTCAGGTGCCCCGACCGTTGCGGATGACGAGCGATGGTTCCGCCGGAAGGATGGAACGATCATTTGCCTCGAAGACAGGTCCGGCTCGATCACGGAGAGCGGACTCATCGCTGCCTACACGGGCGTGCTGCGCGATGTGACCGACCGGAAGGCGTGGGAGACCGAGACCGTAAAGAAGATGGCACTGCTCCGGACGGTCGTGGACAGTCTTCCGGATATTGTCTACGCCAAGGATCTGCAGGGGCGCAAACTTCTCTCCAATCTCGCCGAGGTTCGTGAGTATCTGCATTGCGCGTCCGAAGCAGAGGTCCTGGGTAAGGATGACTTCGCATTCTATGAAGAGGAACTCGCCGCAGAGTTCACCCGTTTAGACCAACAGGTCCTGCGCACCGGCGAAGGGATCATCGACCATGAGATGTCCATCCTCGATCGCTCAGGTGTCCGGCGATGGGTGCTCTCCACGAAGGTACCCTTCCGGGACGCCGCAGGGAACATTGCGGGGCTGGTAGGGATCGGCCGGGACATCACGGACCGTCACAGCGCGGAGGAGTCGATGCGCCTCTTCCGTGCGCTCATCGACAACTCGAACGATTCGATCGTGGTCGTCGATCCGGCATCCGGGCGTTTCTCGATGCGAATGAAACCGCGCTCCGGACGTTGGGGTACAGCCGGGAGGAATTCCTGCAGCGGACGATGGCGGACATTGATGACAGCGTGGACGCCAACCGTTACGCACAGCTCCTTGCGGACCTCCAATCGAAGGGTGGAGCGATGGTGCACCGGCACCAACGGCGCCGGGACGGATCCGCGTTCCCCTCCGAGGTCAGTGTCAACCTCGTCCATCTCGACAGAGATTACATCGTGGCGGCGATCCGCGATATCTCAAAGCGGGAGGCGGCGAAGGAAGCGTTGCGGCAAAGCGAGGAGCGCTTCCGGCTCGTCTCCGAGAACATCGCGGACCTTCTCGCGATCATCGACCCGTCCGGGGTGTGTGAATATGCGAGCCCTTCCCATCTTCAGGATGGTCTTCCTCCTCATACCGTCGAGGGTCAGGACTATCTCTCCCTGATCCACCCGGGCGACGTCTCACGTGTTCGTGACGCGATCGCGAGGGTTGTCGAAGGGCATGGACATCAATCGATCGAGTTCCGGCTCCGCACCGGAGAGGGCTTCTGGCGGTTCAAGGATGCCTCGATGACGCTCATTGTGGACGACGCGGGGGCGCGACTCCTCGTTCTTGTGCGCGACATGACGGAGAGAAAGCTTCAGGACGAACAGCGTCAGGAACTGGAGCATCAACTCAGTGAACGCAACGCCGTCCTGGAGAAGACCATCGCCGAGGTCCGGCAGATGCAGGAAGGGCTGATCCAGTCCGAGAAGATGGCCTCTATCGGTCAACTCACCGCAGGGATCGCACATGAGATCAACAACCCCCTGGCGTTCGTATCGAGCAACTTGAATCGGTTCGGCGAGTACTTCAGCGATGTCCTCAGTGTGCTCAAGGCGTGGGATGGGGTGAAGGCTCAACTGCAGCAGGACCCGCAGTTCCAGCCGCTCTTGATGCTCATCGCGAAGACCGAGGAACAGGCGGATGTCGAGTTCGCGGCGACGAATTTCCCGGTGCTCATGACGCACACGAGCGAGGGGACGGAACGCATCCGGAGCATTGTGGATCGCTTGCGCGGCTTCTCGCACATGGCGACGGAGAGTTATGCTGAGGCGGACATGAACGCCGCACTCGACGACACGATCAATCTTACCTGGAATGAGCTGAAGTACAAGGCCACGATCGTCAAGGAATACGGAGAGGTGCCGCGGATCAGCTGCAATATCGGCGAGATCAAGCAGGTGCTTGTGAATCTTCTGGTGAATGCCGCGCAGGCCCTGAAGGACAAGGGGACCATCACGTTACGAACGAAGGAGGATGCCGGGAACCTGGTAGTGCAGGTCGCCGATACCGGGAGCGGTATACCCGAGGAACATCTCAAACGCATCTTTGATCCGTTCTTCACCACGAAACCGGTAGGGAAGGGGACGGGATTGGGGCTCTGGATCTCCGCCACGATCATACAGAAACACGGCGGGAACCTGACGGTCGATTCCGTGGTAGGGTCGGGCACGACAATGACGATAGCCCTTCCGCTTGTACGTGACGCAGGTACGGGGGAGGCAGCATGACTGAGACCACGGTGCCCCGCAATGAAGCGGCGAAAGTGACCCACCTTGCCCCCGTCGTGGTCTTCGTTGACGACGAAGAGGCGATCCTGGCGAGCCTCCGGAGTCTGTTCCGGCGTGCCGGGTATTCGATACATACGTTCCAGCGCGCCCCCGATGCCCTCGAGTTCATCCGCGGTATCCCGGCCGATGTGATCATCTCGGATCTCCGTATGCCGGTGATGACCGGCGCGGAATTCCTGAACCACGCATCGGGGATCAATCCGCAGGCGGTGCGGATCATGCTGAGTGGGTAGGAGGACAAGGGCGTCGTGATGGACGCCCTCTCCAGGTCCCTTGCGCAGCATTATGTCCTGAAGCCCTGGGAGGACGCCGGACTGCGGGACCTCGTGCAGCATGTGCTGGAGCAGCTCAGCACGCAGCGCAAGGATCGGTTGTCGGAGATCCTGCGGACGGTTGCCACGCTTCCCGCCCCTCCGGGCTTTCATACAAAGGTCCATGAAGTGCTGACGCGCGATGGCAGCTCGGTCTCGGATATCGCGCATGTGATAGAGAAGAGCCCGCCGATCGTCGCCAAGCTCCTCCGCGTCGCGAATTCGGTCTACTACGGGAGCAGGAAGCCAGTATCGAGTGTGCATGATGCCGTGTTCTTCATCGGCACGGAGTATGTGGCAGGCCTTGTTGCAGCGATCGAGGCATTTGAAGGATTCGCATGTGCTGCTCAGCAGGAATGCATTGCGGAGATCGAGCGTGTGTGGAACGCGGCCGTGAGCCGGTCTTCCATCGCGAAGCACATCGCCGAGCACTGGCAGGAGTGCGATGTCCGGGAGGAGGTGTATGTTGCATCGTTGCTCCAGGACCTCGGTCAGGTCGCTCTGCTGTGCTACGATCCTGCGCGCTACAAGGAGTATCGTGCCTCACGCTCCGACGCCGCAGGCATGGATGGGAATGCGGAGTACGCGTTCTTTGGGAGCGGTCACGACGCCATTGGAGCAGCTCTCCTGGAGTATTGGAATTTCCCGCGGCCGATCATCGCGGGAGTGTCGTTGCATCACAAGAGGACGGGCGGTCAGGTCTTGCCGCAGATCCTGCAGCTTGCGGACATCCTGCAACGCGGGAATGCCGCTTTTCCGCACGATCCCGCTGTAGATGAACTCGTCGATCCGTGGAGGGACCGGATCATGAATGGAACTGGAGCGACCCGCTAAGGTCAAGGACGAAGGATGACTATGGAAGCATATCAACGTAACAACCGCATACTCTATGTCGATGACGAGGGTGCCCTCCTATCGGCCTTCAACGCGATGCTCCGGAAAGAGCCTGTGGAGGTGGTCACGCTGCAGGATTCCACAAAGATCGAACAGGTGCTCACCGACAACGGTCCGTTTGCCGTCGTCTTTTCGGATCAACGAATGCCCGGGCTTGACGGTGTGGGAGTGCTCGAGGCCGCCGCGCGGATCCATCCTGCGTCGATCCGCGTGATGATCACCGGCTTTGCGGACCACAACGACACGCTTCGCGCGATCAATGTCGGTGGCATCACCTCCTATATCTCCAAACCATGGAACGATGACCACCTGAAGGCCCTGGTGCGGGAGTCGGTACACCGCTACAATCTGGCAGGGGAGAATGCCTACCTGCTGGAGGCGTTGAAGGTGGCAAATGGATCGCTGAAGGAGGCCCTTGACGGTACGGTGGCGGGTACCGTACGGCTCCTTGGTGACATGATCCAGACACTGAATCCCGACGCCGGCACGCGTGCTATGCGCGTACGTCAACTCGGTCGCGCCTTCCTGGAGATGATGCCGGAGATCCCGGAGGGAGAGCGCCGGGAGATCACGATCGCCCTCGATCTGGCGTTCCTCGGGGTGGCGGCATTGCCACCCTGGATCCAGGTGACGCTGAACAAGCAGGGATTCAATTCTCTCGAGCGTTTCCCTGCCGTGCGTGCTCACCATCTTATCGCCGCGGGATTGGTCAAAGAGATCCCGGGGTTCGAGAATGTGGCGCGCATGCTGCGCCTGCATGGCAAGAACTTCGACGGGAGCGGGGAACCCGCCGACGAACTCGTGGCCGGCGAGAAGCTCCCGCTTGGAGCGCGTATGTTGCACATCCTCGTGGAACTGGACAAGAAGACCACCGACAAGTTCCGGGGCCGCGAGATCCTTGATTGGATGCTGCGTCAGCCGGCGATGTTCGACACGAATCTGATCAACCGGATGCTCAAGCGGCCGGAATCCGCATCGCCGGACGGAACGAGCGCCGACCTCGGTATCGAGGACTTGAAGCCCGGCATGGTGCTTCTCGAAGATGTCTTGAGCTCGGAGAAGCAAGTGCTGATGCGTGCAGGGACGTCCATGACCGTCATGTCGATCAACATTCTCAAGCAGTGGCATCTGAAGGACCCTCTCCCCGCGATGGTGCGGGTGAAGGTCCAGGGGTGATCCGGAGGGAGCCGGGGATTGACCATGGAACCTTACAAACGCAATACACGCGTGCTGTACGTGGATGACGAACAGGCGCTGCTCACGGTGTTTGGCCTGTTGCTCCGCAAAGAAGGGGTCGAGATCCATACGCTGCAGGATCCGACGCAGATCGGTTCCATGCTCGATGAACACGGCCCGTTCGCCATCGTGTTGTCCGATCAGCGGATGCCGGGAATGGACGGCGTCAAAGTGCTCGAGGCCGTCGCGCATCGCCATCCGTCGACGGTCCGCGTTATGGTCACCGGATTCGTGGACCACGCCGACACCACCCGTGCGATCAACGTGGCGGGCATCGCTTCGTATATTGCGAAGCCCTGGAACGACGCGCTGTTGCGCATACTCATTCAGGAATCTGTGGACCGCTACAACCTGACCGAGGAGAAAGCGCATGTTGCCCACCAGCTTGCGTCCTCCCAGGAATCCCTGGCGGCACTTCTGGCGCAGGCGACGAACGGAGACATCCATGAACGCCGGGATGCGGTGGAGCTCGTGGCCTCCCTCGTGCGCGAGAAGGAACTTATGCTCAAGGAGATCCACCACAGGGTCAAGAACAATCTGCAGATCATCTCCAGCGTCCTCAATATGCAGGCCATGAACATCACGAGCATCGCCGTGCGGGCCCCCTTCGTTCGGGCCACGGGCCGGATCCGCTCCATGGCCATGGTACACGAAGCACTGTACCGATCCGACGATCTCGGGAGCATCGATTTCACGCGCTACCTGGAGAATCTGGCGAGCGAGATCAGCTCGATCTTCAACATGGAATCGGTGTCCTGGAGCGTCACGGGGGAGCGTCTGGCCCTCGGCATCGATCTCGCCGTGCCGCTCGGGATGATCGCCCATGAACTCATCACGAATGCATTCATGCACGCCTTCAAAGGGAGCGCAAAGGGGACCGTCACGGTCACGCTCCTCCGTGGCGATGCCGGCGGGTTGACGCTGTGCATCCATGATGATGGATGCGGCCGCAGCAGTGTGAAACCAGCAGCGTCGGGGATCGGGCTCACGCTCGTGACCGCTCTCGTGGAGGACGTCGGTGCGACGCTGTCGTGCATTGAAGACGCCGGCACACACTACCGCCTCGACCTGCCCACAGCGATGACGAATTGAGAGGAGCGGGATCCCGGTGTCATGCCGGGATCCCACGCCCATCGCCGGCACGGCTCCGCCGGAGCTGCTTGACAATTTCCGTTTTTCCCGCTATCCTTCTGTCATCTGACTGCACGCCTTCCGTTCCTCCTGCACAGGATTGACCCATGGCACACGACGTAGCGCCCACCGGGCGTCTCGACTCACTTGATGCATTGCGGGGATTCGATATGCTCTGGATCTCCGGCGGCGACATGCTGCTGTCCGCACTCCGCGACATCACCGGATGGTCCATTCTTCATGCGGCGACGGAGCAGATGGAACACGTGCCGTGGGAAGGATTCCACTTCTACGACCTGATCTTTCCGATGTTCCTGTTCATTTCCGGTGTCACGATCCCGTTCGCGGTGTCCCGCCGCCGGTCTCGCGGCGAAGGCTCCGCCTCGCTCTTCTGGCGCTTCACGCGTCGCGCGCTTCTGCTGATCGCGCTGGGCATGATGTACAACGGATTCTTCAACTTCGACTGGCCGAACACGCGCTACGCGAGCGTGCTTGCGCGGATCGGCCTTGGATACTATTTCGCTGCGCTGATCGTCACCCATGCCTCGCCAAAGATCCAGTCCGTCATCGCCGGTGCGATCCTCCTCGGCTATTGGGCGGTCGTCGCCCTCGTCCCGGTCCCCGGGATCGGGGCCGGGGTGATCACGCCGGAGGGGAGCATCGTAGGATATGTCGACCGGCTCCTGCTTCCCGGAAAGCTCTGGTTCACGATCTATGATCCGGAGGGGATCCTCTCGACGATCCCTGCCGTGTCCACCGCCTTGCTCGGTGCGCTCACGGGGCATCTGCTGATGCGCACGGATGTGGGGCAATGGCGGAAGGCCGGGATGATGGCCGGGGCCGGCATTGCCCTCCTCCTGCTCGGCCATCTGTGGGGGATGGTGTTCCCCGTTATCAAGAACATCTGGACCAGTTCGTTCGTGCTTGTGACGGGGGGGTGGAGCCTGATACTCCTTTCGGTCTTCTACGCGGTCATGGATGTCATCGGCTGGAAGAAGTGGGCATTTCTCTTCGTCCTGATCGGGGTGAATCCTCTGACACTCTACCTGACGCAGGCGGGGATGATCAACTATGACACGACCGTGCAGTATTTCCTGGGGGGACTTCTCCGGATCATCGGTGCGCCCTGGGCACCATTCTGGTTCGCCGCAGCATTGTTGTCCTTGAAGCTGGGATTCCTGTACATTCTGTACAGGAACAAGGTCTTCCTGAGGGTGTAGCGGGCAGGAACCTGGCCCCGGAACAGATGGCGGAGAAGGGGAGGAACGATTGACCTTCTCACATGAATCCGCTACTTTGAGGGCATCACTGATCCACAGAATCGGAATGCCCATCCGTACCGCCGTCGTCCTCATCGTGCTGTCACTCGTCCTTCCGGATGCGCTCGCGGTGCCGCAGCCGGACGACGATAGCACCGGAGTGAACGGCACGCGCCTGGCGATCGTCGCGGGAACTGCCGCCGCCGGCATCACGGCGATCCACCTCTACCAGCAGAATGCCTGGTGGAAGGAGCATCGGACAAGTTTTCATTTCCGCGAAGACCTCACGTACGCCTCCAACGTTGACAAGATCGGTCACCTGTACGGTGCCTCGGTCATGACCTTCCTCTTCAGCAAGTCCTTGCAGTGGGCCAACCTCTCGGAAGGCAGTTCTCTCGTCTGGGGGGCGACCGGTGCCACAGTGTTTCAGACGTACGTGGAGATCGAGGACGGGTACTCCGAATTCTGGGGGTTCGATCGGGTGGACTTCGCCGCGGATCTGGCCGGGGCCTGGTACCCTGTGCTGCAACACTACGTCCCCGAGCTGAAGAATGTGCAACTCCGCTTCAGCTACTATCCAAAGGATGCGGGAGCTCCGTCAGCCATCGCGGGACAGACGAAGACGATCATCGATGACTACGAGGGGCAGACCTTCTGGATCACGGTAACGCCGCATTCATGGTTCCCCGCGGCGGATCGGTGGTGGCCAGATTTCCTCGGGATCGCCGTGGGGATGGCCGTGCGCGACAACGTGAGTGACAACAGGTATCTGGCGTGGTATCTTGCCCCGGAACTTGATTTCCGCTTCATCATTCCCCGCAGCACATGGTTCCTGAGAACATTGGGGGAGGCATTGAACTTCCTGCATCTCCCGATGCCTGCGGTGAGGATCGGGCCGGGAAACGCGGTGTGGTACGGCTTGTACTTCTAATTAAGAATGAAGAACTAAGAATTCTTGATTCTTAATTTGCACGAGGGAGAGTTCATGGTGACTATGAAGAGGGTATGCTGCATAGCGGTGCTTCTGGTTTGGGCTCTGGGCTCGATGCATGCCCCCGCCTTCTCCCAGGCCGAGAATGTTCCGGCGCATGATCCGGTGATGTGGTTCCTGAAGACCATGGAGGTGAAAGGCGTCCTCAGGAGTTTTGACGATGTCGTCCTGCCGATCTCCCGGGCTGCCGTTGCGCGCTACCTGACAACCATCGATGCATCCCGTGCCGTCCTCTCCGCGGTGGAGCGGGACAGACTCGACGATCTTCTCTCCGAGTACCATTACGATATCACCGGATCCGTCTCCCGGTTCGATGCACTCATCAGTGCGTCCGGCGACAGGGTGGATTCCGTCGGGTCAGGGATACATCCCGGCCGCGAGCGCGTGGCTGTCCTCCATGCCGACAGTGCCGTCACGCTGTTCGCCAATGCGCTGGTGTCCTTCGACACGCGAAGGATCTCGGGAGATGCCTTCGGGAGTTCGGGGGCGCAATACCTGGAGGCAGGCATCCGCGCCCGCGGCACGCTCCTCGGCCATCTGGGCTACAGTTTCCGCATGACCAATGCGCAGTTCTGGGGGAGTCGCGACCTGCTCTTCCGGGATGAACGGATCGCGCAGAGCCACGCACTCGGTGTGGGGAACATACAGAATTTTGATCTCGCGGAAGGTTCCGTCCGGTATGATGCGGGTTTCCTGTCGGCGCAGATCGGGCGCGACCGCGTGCTCTGGGGGAACAGTGTGTTCGGAGAGAAGATGGTCCTCTCGGACCATCCCCGCGCGTTCGACTACCTCCGGGCCGATCTGACGTACGGCGTGTTCAGGTACTCCTTCATCCATGCCTGGATCCTCGGTACAGAATCCCGTGTCTTCTTCATGATCGGCAACGACTCCTCGACAAGTCACAGCGAGCCGGTGATCTCGGACAAGTACTTTGCCGCCCACCGCTTCGGCCTTTCGTTCCCCGGGATCATCGATATCGGTTTCCAGGAAATGGTCGTGTACAGCAACCGGTCCGTTGATCTGGCCTACCTCACCCCCTTGTCGTTGATCGAATCCACCCAACGCTCACGGGGAGAGCGCGACAACGTCATGTGGGTCTTCGACCTCAAGACCCGATTCATCCCGAATGTTCAGTTCACCGGGACGATCCTGTATGATGACATCAACGTGCCGGATATGTTCTCGGATCTCTGGACGGACCGGTATGCCTGGCAGGTGGGTGTTCACTGGGCCGATCCCTTCACTCTGCCCAACACCGACCTGATGGTGGAGTACACCCGCGTCGAGCCCTACGTGTTCAGTCATGGCCGCTCGCGTGACGATAATTTCACGAGTCTCGGGCGCATTCTCGGGCCGGGCGTCGGGCCCAACGGGGATGCGTGGCAAATCGGCGTGACCTTTGTGCCACGGTGGAACCTCAGCATCAGAGGGAGTGTTCTATTGGGGCGGCAAGGCTTGAACTATGTCAACCCCTGGACGGGCGAGCTGGATCGGAATTTCGGGGCGGATCCTCTGATCCCGCACCGCAATGAGGACCCCGAGCGTAAGGTGTTTCTTGCGGGGACCCTCCAGAAGACACTGAGAACCGACGTTGAGGCAGTGTGGGAGCCGATGAATGGCCTCTGGATCGAGGGGTTGTACAGGTTCGAGTCAGTCCGATTTCCGTATGGGCTGCACTTCTTCACGCTGGACGGTTCCTTGCCGGCAGGCTGGGCGGATTCCAGGGACCATTACGGATCACTGACCATACGGATGGAGTTATGAGCGGACCGACCATGCTGCATGAAGGACGTCGGTACCGGCCTTCGGTTGCCGCGATGCTGTCCTTCGTGTTCTTGCTGTTCGGCGATACGACCATTTCCTCATCACAACCCACACACGAGGGCAAACCCATGTCTGTTACCGTAGGTTCAAAAGCACCGGCGTTCACCCTGTTCGATACCGACCGCAAGCCCCGTTCGCTCGCGGAGTTCGCCGGCAAGAAGGTCGTGCTGGTATTCTACCCCGGTGCGTTCACCGGCGCCTGCACGAAGGAGATGTGTGCATTGCGTGATGCGATGGCGGCATTCAATGCGGTCGATGCTCAGGTCCTCGGTATAAGTGTGGATTCACCGTTCGCCAACAAGGCGTTCTCGGATGCGAACAAACTGGCATTCCCGTTGCTGAGCGATTACTCCCGTGAGACAAGCAAGGCGTACGCCGGTCTCTACGCGGATTTCGCCGGAGTGCAGGGGTACACGGCATCGAAGCGCGCCGTGTACATCCTCGATGGCCAGGGCGTCGTGACGTACGTGTGGATGACGGATACGCCGGCCACCGAGCCCCCGTATGAAGAAGTGAAAGCAGCGCTGAAATAAAGCCGATGGCAGAAGGACAAGAACTGATATCTGAACGGAACGAAGAACCACGAGAACAAAGATGAAAGAACTCAAGGCCGGAGACGCAGCTCCGGCATTTGAGCTTCCCACCGGGGACGGGGGGAAGCTCGCGCTGGCCGACCTGAAGGGAAAGACGGTCGTCCTGTATTTCTACCCGAAGGACAACACCTCTGGCTGTACGAAGGAAGCGTGCGCGTTCAACGACACGCTGGCGAAGATCAAGAAGAAGGGTGCGGTGGTCGTGGGCGTGAGCCCGGATAGCGCTGCCTCCCATGCGAAGTTCGCCGGGAAGTACGACCTGTCGTTCCCCCTGGTCAGCGACGAGTCGAAGAAGATGCTGGGTGCCTACGGGGTGTGGAAAGAGAAAAGTATGTACGGGCGGAAGTACATGGGCGTGGAACGCACGACGTTCATCATCGATGGGAAAGGGAAGATCACCCACGTCTTCCGGAAGGTCAAAGTCGACGGCCACGTGGAAGAAGTCCTTGCTGCCCTGGCTGAATAACCCCGCCAGGGATCTGGCATCATGCTGTCATTCGTCATTCTGAATTCTGAACTGGTCATTCCTATGGTCTACGTCACCCGCAAAGCCCACTTCGCAGCCGCGCACCGGTTGTATAACCCTTCCTGGTCGATGGAGGAGAATTACAAGGTGTTCGGCAAGTGCAACAATCCGAGCGGTCACGGACACAATTACAACATCGAGGTCACCGTCGCGGGGATGCCGCCGGCGGAGACGGGCATGGTGATCGACCTGAAGGTGCTGGCAGAGATCGTGGACCGCGAGCTGATCGAACTCGTCGACCACAAGCATCTCAACGTCGATGTGCCTTTCCTGACCGGGATCATCCCCACCGCGGAGAACATGGCCATGGCGTTCTGGAAGGTCCTGGCGCCGAAGATCCCGTTCGGCACCCTGTACTCCATCAAGCTCTATGAATCCGAGAACAATCTGGTAGAATACCGCGGAGAATAAGTGGACAAGAACACTGCTGCCATGGATCGTGGCGAGATGGAACAGGTGATCGAGAAGTTGCTGAAGAACATCGGTGAGGACCCGCAGCGTGAAGGGCTGCTGCGGACCCCGCACCGGGTGGCGAAAGCCTATGAGTTCCTGACGAAGGGGTACCGGGAGGATATCAGCAAGGTCCTGAATGATGCCATCTTCAATGAGAAGTACAGCGAGATGGTCATCGTGAAGGACATCGACTTCTTCAGCATGTGCGAGCATCACATGCTGCCGTTCTTTGGCCGGGCGCATGTGGCCTACATTCCGAACGGGAAGATCGTCGGACTCAGCAAGATCCCGCGGATCGTTGAAGTGTTCAGCCGGCGCCTGCAGGTGCAGGAGCGGCTGACGCAGCAGATCGCCGAGACGATCTACGAAGCTCTCAACCCTGAAGGCGTTGGCGTCGTGGTCGAAGCCCGCCACATGTGCATGATGATGCGGGGCGTGGAAAAGCAGAATTCGCTGGCCACCACCAGCGCGATGCTCGGCGTGTTCCGTGAGGATGTGAAGACACGCGGAGAGTTCCTGCACCTTATCGAAAGCAAACTGAGCGCATGAAACGGCTCGAAGGCAAGGTTGCCATCGTGACCGGTGGCAGCAAAGGGATCGGGCGGGGGATCGGCGAGGCGTTGGCCCGCGAAGGGGCCCACGTCATTCTCGCGGCGCGCGATCAGGAAGTGATCCGGGAGGTGACGGTAGGGATGCGTGCGGCCGGCCTCCATGTGCGCGGATTGCAGGCGGACGTGAGCAAGGAGGCGGATGTCGAGCGTTTGGTCGACGATGTGATCCGCACCGAGGGCGGGCTGGACATCCTGGTCAACAACGCTGGCTGGGGAGTATTCAAGCCTGTCATCGACATGACCGTGGCGGAGTTCGACGGGATGTGGGCCACGAACATGCGTGGCGTGTTCCTTATGAGCAAAGCGGCGGTCCCCCATATGCGGAAGGCCGGTGGCGGCGACATCGTGCATATCGCTTCGCTGGCGGGAAAGAATGCGATGAAGAATGGCGCCGGCTATTGCGCCACGAAATGGGCGCTGCGCGGCTTCGCCGGTTCGATGATGCTGGAGGTCCGCGAGTACAATATCCGCACGATCACGATCTGTCCGGGTTCGGTCGAGACCGGATTCTCAACATCGGGAAAGAAGGGGGCGAACATTCCGCAACCCGCGGATGTGGCTGCAGCCGTGCTCTTTGCTGTTACGGCGGAGGGGAGGGCGATGTTCAGCGAGATCGACCTGAGGCCCACGATGCCCTAGTGGGCGCAGTCAGAGGGCATGACTGAAGGGAAGAAGGAGCGAGGGTCTCTTTCTTCCCTTTTCCATTCTTTCGGGTGACCCGCGGGCCGGTTTCACTCGACCGGGAATCGGATCCGTATCGTTGTCCCCGGCTTCCCGTCGACCGTCAACGTGCCGCTGAGCTGCTCCGTGAGGGCGAGGATGAGATGGAAGCCCAGCGATGAGACCGTCGCCGGATCGAACCCCTCAGGAAGACCCGGGCCGGTATCGCTCACCGCAAGCTCCGCATGGGTTCCGTTCTCGCTCCGCGACTCCACCGTGATCGTTCCCTGTTCACCGTTCGGGAAGGCGTGCTTGTATGCGTTGGACAGTGCCTCGTTCATGATCAGGCCCGCCGGGATGGCCTGGTCGAGGGAGAGGGTGATGGACTCGCCGAGGAAGCGGAGTCCGATGTTCTTCCGGTGGTGGGTGTGCGCGATCTGGGCGGCCAGTGCCTGGACGTATTCGCGGAAGTCGATGGCCGCGAGATTGTTGCTGCGGTAGAGCGCTTCATGGACCAGGGCCATCGAGCGGATGCGTGTCTGGCTCTCCTTCAACATCTCGAGGACCATCGGATCGCGGGAATTCCCGAGCTGCAGGGAGAACAGGCTCGAGACGATCTGCAGATTGTTCTTCACACGGTGATGGATCTCCTTGAGCATCACGGTCTTCTCGTCGAGAGAAGACTGGATGCGCGATTCCGCTTCGATCCGTCGCTGGACCTCCTCTTCCAACTGCCGGTTCCTCTCCCGCACCCGCCGCGTCCGCCAGAGGAATGCGCCGATCACCGCACTCATCAGTGCCAACACTCCCACGGCCTGAAGCCCCGGTTCTTCGTAGAAAAAGTGGCCGACCGTGATCCGCATGACCGCGGGAGGATCTGTCCAGGGTCCGCCATTCACGGATGCCGCGAGGTTGAACACGAGTTCGCCGGGGCCGGCGTTGGTATATGTTGCAACGCTCTGACTCCCCGGCCTGGAGATCCAGTCCTTGTCGATCCCCACCAGCCGGTACCTGAACATGACACGCCCGGGCGTCTGGAAGCGCAACGCCGAAAAGTCGATCTGGATACGGTACGTCCCTGCGGGCAGGACAATGTGCTCGCCGGCATCATACGGGATATCATCCGCAATGACGTGTTCGATCACCACGGGTGGCGGGGTGGTCGGACGGGAGACCGCGGCGGGGTTCACGGCCACGACGCCACTCGTGGATGCGTAGAGAATGCGGCCATCGGGCAATTGCTGCGCGGAGTGCTCCGATGCCATGTTGAATTCAATATCCCGGAGCCCGTCCCGATGATCGAACGAGTCGATGACGACGTGCCGGCCGTTACCCGCAACTGCTGCAAGCAGATCCGCTTTGCGGACGCGCTGCAATTCCCGTTCGGCGTTGATCCAGAGGTATCCCAGACGGTCTTCGTGAATGGCAAGGATGCGGGGGCCGAATCCCGGACACACGGCATTGACGTCGATCACGGAATCCCCGGCGATGAGGTAGAGTCCACCGCCGTAGGTCCCATACCAGACCCTTCCTGTGTCCACCATCATCGCGGTGGTGCCGTACAAGCCACTGCCGGACCGGGTCCAGTACGAACGAAGGACCCCCTCTCTGATGTGAACGACGTTGCCTGAGGAGATGCACCAGATCGATCCGTCGGGCATGTGCGTGACGCATCGTACGCCGGGCACGGCCTCCCCCGTTGGCAAGGATGAACGGTGATGCTTTCCCTCTTTCGAATGTGTAGAACCCCTTGCGGGTCCCGATCCAGATGCGGTGGTCGAAGTCCTCACTGATCGACTGCACCCGGCCAAGGCCGGAGGTGGCAACAGCGGGATAGTGGCGTATCCCCCCTCCGGCGGTAGACGAACCGAGTTCACCGTTCGGGCCTCCGAACCACATCGTGCCATCCGAGCTCTCGAACAGTTCTGTGATGTGATCGCTCGGCATGCCGTCCTTCTTCTTCATCAGGCGGGCCGCGTTGCCTTCGTATCGGTACGTGCCTTCGGTGCCGACGCCGATCCAGAGGACCCCCCGCTTCTGGAGATGGACCAACCACGAATACTCTGTGGTCAGCCCCGCATCCGTGCCGAGGATGGTGAAGAACGTCCGCGAAAATCTGTAGAGCCCTCCGCTGGTGGTTGCCCAGAGGCTTCCTTCTGCACCCCACATGAGTGCGTGGGTCTGTCGTCCGGCCCCGCGTCGCACCCCCAATCCGTGAGGGTACGAGAAGTGCTTGCCGTCGAAGTAGATGACCCCGTACCCGATCGTGCCGACAAAGTACCCTTCGTCACCATCCTTGAGCAACCGGAGGGCTCCCGGCGTTCGGAACGTTTCTTCAAGAGAAGCCGGGCCGTCAGGGTTCATCCGGTAGCGCTGGATCTGGCCGAGCCGGGAGGCAAGGAAGCGATGGTCCTTCTCCAGAATGATATCCGCGAGGGCATGGACCTCGCCGGCACCGGGAACGATCGTGACACCTGTATCGTTCTGCGCATCATAGCGGACGAGCGACAGGGCGTTGAAATAGACCGTGCCATCCGGCGCGGTGAAACCTGCACGGGGTTGCTCGGGGAGGCCGGGGAGGAGCGTGGCTTTGCCATCCCGCTCGACGAAGGTGCCGAGCGATGTACACAGATACGTGTTGCCGGCACTGTCGGCAAAGATGCCGTGCACGGATTCATACGCGATCGTATCAGCGAAGGCCGGACTGGAGAAGTGTCCCCGGTCGTAGATCACGAGTCCGCCACTGAGGAGGCCGATCCAGATGCGCCCCCGGGCATCCTCGTGGATCGCGGTCACCTGCTGTCCACGGAACAACGGCGTCGTGGCACTGCTGTAGGTCCTGAATGCGATGCCATCGAAACGAACGAGCCCGAACCCGGTGCCGACCCACACATACCCCGTACGGTCCTGGAGAATGGGGCCGGTTTCAGCGGAAGGGAGTCCTTCGTCAGGACCCCAGGATGTTGAAACGTATCCCGTCGAGGGGAGGATATCGGATGCAGGTGAAGAGCGCCACTCCTGGCCGCTGGCCAGGGCCGGGCCCGCAAGAAAGCACGCGAAGGCAGCTATGATGTGAGCGGTTTGCTTCATCCGATAATGAACAAACATCCCACCGGAGAATCAAGCCGATCCGGGGCCCGGGACGAACCTCCCTCCGGGGAAGGGGAGGGACGGTTGTGAACGTGCCGCAGATTCGCTATCATGAACGCACAGCACCGATGGTGGCAGCGCTCCGGAGCGTGATCCGGCCACTCATCGACGGTGCAGGGGACGGTTCACATGGAGACGAGCATGGACAAGCACTTCTATCTTCTCACAGCGGGCGGCGTGGACAGCAAGGGGATCGTATTTGAACTTACGAAATTGCTGACGGCATACGCCTTCAACATCGAAGACTCGTCGATGGTGATGCTCCGCCGCACCTTTTCGGTCATCGTTCTTCTGTCACGTGAAGACCCGCGCCTTCCGGAGGCCCTCGACCGCAGGCTGAAGGCTTTTGGTGACAGGTTCGGCATGTCTGTCGACTTCCGGAAGATCACCCGGAAGGAGATGCAGGAGTATGACGGAAAAGGCAAGCGATACATGATCTCGATCAGTGGCGCCGACCGCCCGGGCATCGTCCAGGGCATTACGGAGGCCATTGTGAAGAAGGGCGGAAATATCATCGACCTCGAGACCAAGAGCTCGCAGCGCACGACCCCGCCGGCATATTACATGCTTCTTGAAGTGGACATGCCGGCGAAGGTCGGGGAGACCGCATTTCGTCAGGCGCTCGTCAGGTCCGGGAAGAAGACCGGGGTGCATGTGACCGTTCAAAGGATCGTCAACGAGATCCTATGAATCTCTTTTCCATTCTCCAATTCCCCGACGAAACCCTGCGCAAACGTTGCCGTGCAGTCACGGACCTCGATGCATCGGTCGTGGAATTTACGGCGCGGCTCACGATGATGATCCAGGAGAACCGGGGCTGCGTCGGTATCGCTGCCCCGCAGGTGGGCGACCTCCGGCGCATCATTGTCGTGGATGTGACCGGGCACAAGAAGGCGACGGACAAGCACGGCCTCCTCGTGATGATCAACCCGCAGGTCACCGGCGCACAGGGGTCGGTGGTGACGCGCGAAGGATGCCTGAGCGTGCCGGATTTCACCGGCAACGTTGAACGCAAGTCCATCCTGGGGGTGCGGTACCTGACACCCGACGGTACGGAAGCCGAGTTGGAGACATCCGGATTCGAAGCGGTGGTTCTGCAGCACGAGATCGACCATCTGGACGGGGTGTTGTTCCTGGACCGGATCGCGAATGTGAAGCGGGACCTGTTCAAACGCAAGACCTACTGAGGACGGCCAGAGCATGGCGAAGAAGCAGGATGACACACCGATCACCGTGCGTTGCCCCAATTGCAAACAATCGCGCGAACCCGACTTCAACGAGACCACGCGGCACCACGTGTGCTCTCTCTGCGGCGAGCAGGTGGATGCCCAGGTCTTCATCGAGAAGCGAAAACGCGGTGTGAAATGACCAGCCTCCGGGCACAACCCCCGGGGTCCTGAGCGCGGGTGATGATCCCCGCGGCGTGGTCATATTTGACCTACTGGCCGCCCCTCGCCGCAACGCCATCCCGCCCGACTCAAAGACGTGACCCTTCCCCCCTGTATCCTCGCCCGCCAAAGGCACGATATTTGCGAAAGTATCTGCTAACGCATATAGCAGAGGATCCTTTTCGATGCCACTACCGACAGCATTCGCTCCGGCGGAGCGATCCAGCGCGGGAGAGTTGGAAGAGCAGCAGGCGCTTGTTGAATTTGCCATCGGCGACCGCCGTTGCCTCGATGCTGTTCCGGAGCCCCTTGTGGTGCTGAACGCCCTGCGGCAGGTGACGTTTGCCAATACCGCGTTTCTCCACTCGATCGGCAAGAAGACCACCGCGGAGGTGCTCGGCGTCCGGCCTGGTGAGGCGCTGAATTGCACCCACGCCGCTGCAACAGGGGGGTGTGGCACCACAGAGTTCTGCCGTACGTGCGGGGCGGTGACCGCGATCCTCGAGAGCCAGCAGGGTCAGCAGTCGCAACGCGAATGCCGGATCCTTACCGACGGAGATGGCTCCGCGCTTGATCTCCATGTGATGGCGTCCCCATTCGATGTGAAAGGGGAGCGCTATACGCTCTTCGCCGTTCAGGACATCAGCGACCAGAAGCGGCGCAAGGCCCTTGAACGGATCTTCTTCCACGATATCCTGAATGCGGCGGGAGGGTTGCAGGGGCTCGCGCAGTTGGAGATCGATGGGGACAACGACAATGAGTTCGTGGAGATCGTGCATCGGATCGCGTCACAGCTCGTTGCGGAGATCAGAGCCCAGCGCGAGCTCAATGCCGCCGAGAATAATGAACTCGTCACCTCACCCGTCCCCCTGCGAAGCAAGGACGTCCTTGAAGAGGTGATCGGCTGCTACGCCGGCCACGAAGTGGCACGCGGCAGAAGCCTGGTGATCGGAGCCGGGGACGATGTGTCCTTCATCGCCGATGCGGGGCTCATCCGACGGGTACTGGGGAACATGGTGAAGAATGCGCTGGAGGCATCCGGATCCGGAGAAACGGTGACCGTAACGAGCAGATCCAATCACGAAGTGATCTTCTTCACCGTGCACAATCCCGCGGTCATGAGTCCTGAGGTCAGATTCCAGATCTTCCAGCGGTCCTTCTCAACAAAGGGCAGGACCGCGGACTCGGGACCTACAGCATCAAGCTTCTGACCGAACGGTATCTCGGCGGGCAGGTGAGCTTGAAAGCACCCCGGATGCCGGAACGACGTTCTGCATCACCCTGCCGCTCGGGGTCTAGGACATGTGAGCCCGTGGCGGGGAGCTCAAAAAAGTGTTATCTTGAGCGGGGCGGACATCTCCATCGCCTCCCATGATCCTCTGCTCCCACGCACACAAACTTCAGGTTGCCCATGATGTTCCGAGCCCTCATCGCAGCAGCTCTTCTTGTCACTCTTGCGCCCGCTCATGCCGGCGCACAGGCACGACCTCCCTATAAAGACCCCGCCCGGTCCGTGGAAGAACGGGTGAACGATCTTCTCGGACGGATGACCATCGAAGAGAAGTTCTGGCAGCTCTTCATGATCCCGGGAGATCTTTCCGACGGCAAACAGCGATACAAAAATGGGATCTTCGGCCTGAACATCCGCGACCAGCAGCGGAAGGTGGCGGACACCGAGCAGATGTTGGAGTACCACGATTCGGGTGTGGCTGCGAACACCGCGGCCAAGATCAATGAGATCCAGAAGTTCTTTCTTGAAGAGACCCGCCTCGGTATCCCGATCATCGCCTTTGATGAGGCGCTGCATGGCCTCGTACGCAACGATGCCACGGCGTTCCCCCAGGCCATCGGCCTTGCCGCAACATGGGATACGACACTGGTCGGGAAGATCGGCGCAGCGATCGCGCGGGAAGCCCGCTCACGCGGCATCCGCGATCTGCTCTGCCCGGTGATCAACCTTGCGCGGGACGCCCGTTGGGGGCGTGTCGAGGAGACCTTCGGCGAGGATCCGTTCCTGATGTCGGAGGTGACCGCTGCCTATGTACGGAACATCGAGGACCTCGGTGTGGTGGTGACGCCGAAACATCTGATCGCCAATGTAGGCGACGGCGGGCGCGACAGCTATCCGATCGACTTCAACGAGCGGACTCTGGAAGAGGTGTACTACCCGCCGTTCCTCGCCGCGGTGAAGCGCGGCCGGACGACCTCATTCATGACATCATACAATTCGCTTGATGGCCTCCCGTGTACTGCGAATCCGGCCCTCCTCAAGGATAAAGTGAAGAAGGAATGGGGCTTCGACGGGTTCATCATTTCGGATGCGAGCGCGGTGGGAGGGCTCCTCGACCTGCATCACATCGTGTCGACGCGCCAGGGGTCCGCAAAGGCCGCGATCGAGGGTGGGCTGGATGTGATCTTCCAGACCGCCTACGAACACCATGAACCTCTTCTCGATGCCTTCAAGAAAGGAATGGTGGATACGGCCGCGGTGAACGATGCCGTTCGCCGTGTGCTGCGCGCGAAGTTCCGGCTCGGGTTGTTCGAGCATCCCTATGTGGAAACAGCGGGGGCAACGTTCTGGAGCGGCCATGCCGATCACCGGAGCCTCGCACTCCAGTCCGCGCGCGAATCCATCGTGCTGCTGAAGAATGCGGGAGCGCTTCTGCCTCTGAACGGCCGCTACCGGAGCATCGCTGTCATCGGGTCCGATGCCGTGGAGGCCCGCCTGGGCGGGTATAGCGGCGCAGGCATCGGCGTTGTCTCCATTCTCGACGGCATCCGGAAACGCGCCGCCGGGGCGGCGAATGTCCTCTATGCGCCCGGATGCGGACGCCTCGATACCACGTATGTCACCGTCCCTTCCACGGCTCTCACAACCCCGGACGGTAAGCCGGGACTGAAGGCCGAGTATTTCAACTCGATCGATCTGTCTGGCGCGCCGGTGCTTACCCGGGTTGACCGCGAGGTCGATTTTGGCTGGACGCTCTTCTCCGCGGACCCCAAAGTGAATTTTGACTGGTTTTCTGTGCGGTGGACCGGCACACTGACCTCACCCCTGTCGGGTGCGGTGCGCTTCGGCTTTGAAGGGGATGATGGATACCGGCTGTACATGAACGATTCTCTGGTCATCGACCGCTGGCAGAAACGGGGATTTGCGACGACCACTGTGCCGGTGCACATGACAAAGGGCCAGAAGTACCGGTTGCGCCTTGAATTCCATGAAGGCGTTGGGAATGTCCGCGTGCGCATGGTCTGGGATGCCGGCGTTGCAAGCAAGGAGCAGGCGATCAAGGACGCCATTGATGCAGCCGGTGCGTCCGATATCGCCATCGTTGTTGCCGGGGTGGAAGAGGGAGAGTTCCGTGACCGTTCGAGCCTTGCGCTGCCGGGGAGGCAGGAAGAACTCATCCGCCGCATCGCCGCGACCGGCAAGCCCGTCGTGGTCGTGATCGTTGGAGGGAGCGCGGTAACGATGGAGCATTGGCTCGACCGCGTGGGCGCAGTGGTTGATGTCTGGTATCCCGGTGAAAAGGGCGGCACGGCGGTCGCGGAGGTGCTCTTCGGAGACTACAACCCCGCGGGCCGTTTGCCGATCACGTTCCCCGATGTGGTCGGGCAGGCACCGCTCTACTACAATCACAAGCCGACCGGGCGCGGCGATGATTACATGGACCACACGGGCAAGCCGCTCTTCCCGTTCGGCTATGGCCTGAGCTATACGAACTTCTCGTACAGCGGCCTGCGGATCACGCCGGAAGTCATGAAGGCGGACAAGCGCGTCGTCGTGAACTGTACGGTCAAGAACACCGGGAGTGTCACCGGCGACGAGGTGGTGCAGTTGTACATCCGCGATGTGGAGGCGAGCGTCGCCCGCCCGGTGATGGAACTGCGCGGCTTCCGCCGCATCACGCTGAAACCCGGCGAATGGAAGGATGTGCGGTTCGAACTCGGTTTCGATGAACTCAGCATGCTCGATGCGCATATGAAGCGCATCGTGGAGCCGGGTGACATCAAGATCATGATCGGCGCTTCCTCCGCGGACATCCGCCTGCGCGGATTCGTGAAGGTGACAGCGAAATGAGATGTCTGCTCGCCGGCGTGTTCGCCGCCGCACTGCTTTCGCTCCCGGCCCCGGCGCAAACGGACACGTCATCCGCGGTCATATTGACGGAGTTCGTTGCGGACACCATGCCGACACCTCAATGCCATGCTTCGTCGGTCGTTGACCTGGACGGTGTACCGGCGGTGGCGTGGTTCGGAGGTTCGTACGAAGGGTGTGCGGATGTCGGGATCTGGTTCTCACGGCGCGAAGTGGACGGATGGTCCGCGCCGGTGAGGATCGCCGACGGGAAGATGCCCGGGGACACGGTGTTTGCGTGCTGGAACCCCGTTCTGCATGTTGCAAGGGACGGTTCCCTGGTGGTGTTCTATAAGGTTGGCCCCAATCCCCGCGAGTGGTGGGGGATGATGAAGGGATCACGCGACGGGGGACGATCGTGGTCGCCCCCGGAGCGGTTGCCCGAAGGGTTTGTCGGTCCTGTGCGGAACCATCCGTTGCGGACCGCCGGGGGTGGCCTCCTTTGCCCGTCGAGCACGGAATTGACGGGCTGGCAGGTGTGGATGGAACACATGGATGCGGGAGGGAAGGAGTGGTCGCGGGTCGGGCCATTGAATGACACGGCCTCCATCGGAGCGATCCAACCTGCGCTGGTGCGGATGGGCGATACGATCCTTGCCGTCGGGCGTACGAAGCAGGGAAGGATGTTCCGCACCGTGTCGCGCGATGAAGGCGAGTCGTGGTCGCCCATGGCGCTGTGTGAGTTCCTGTGTTCGAATTCGGGTGTGGATGCGATCCGCTTGCACGATGGGCGCCTCTTGCTGGTCTACAATCATGCGCGGAACGCGTTGAACAGTTGGAGTGTCGGGCGCGACACGATCACCGTCGCGTTGTCTGCCGATGGGGTGCATTGGGAGGCCGGCTGTCTGCTGGAGGTGGAGAAGGGCGCGGAGTTTTCCTACCCATCGGTGATGCAGTCGGCGGATGGTTTGGTGCATGTGACGTACACCTGGAAGAGGGGGAAGATACGGCACATCGTCCTGGATCCCGCCAGGTTACGCGGAAGGCCATTTCGCGGTGTCGAGTGGGAGTAGGGCTCATCAGGTAATTTGATTGAGTGACCAACCAAATCCGATATGGGCCAAGACGGCGGAAAAGCAGGGGAAAATCGCTTGACTTTGTGAACGTCGCAGGTTACATTGGTTCTATTAGTTGTTCTTAACAACTAATTGCTGCACAGACGTTTCATCTGCCAGGGGGCACCCTTCGTATGGGGAGGGTGCCCCGGGCAGGTGCTCAGATCACAGGATGGGTTGTTCGACGACGAAGCTCCATGCGTGTTCGCATGGGGGTTTTCTCGAGAGCGCCGAAGGAATGCGGATGAGCACACCCTTACCGTTCTTTTCCCAGGCGAGCGGCTCCCGTACTCCCATCATCCGGATCGTCGATCCGGGCTTTGCCGAAATGCCCTGAAGCCAGATACTGGCCGGGACCTCCTTTTCTGAAGCATCAGCGAGATAGATAGCATTGATGGCTCCGCCGGCCGAACGGGTATAGCACATCTTCCCTTCCTTGTACGGTGCCACTGGCCGGGTCTTGTAGATGGCGTCACCGTTCACCTTCAACCAGTTCCCCATATCCTTCATGCGGAGAAGCGCTGTCTGCGGCAGATTCCCCTGGGCATCGGGACCAACGTTCAGCAGGAAGTTGCCTCCCTTTGCCACGATGTCAACGAGCAGATGGATGAGACGGTTGGTGGGTTTATAGGAGTCGTTGGGGACGTACGACCAGGAGTTGCCCATGGTCATGCAGGTCTCCCAGGGATATGACAGCGGGCGTTCCGGAACCTCCTGCTCGGGTGTCCGGTAGTTCTCGTAGCGTCCGGGAACGGCGCGATCCACCACGATCATGCCCGGGTTATGGGAGCGGGACATGGCAGCGATCGCAGGCATGTTGACGTCCTGCTTCTTGTTGCCGGGGTTCACCCAGCCGCCGTCGAGCCAGAGAATATCGATCGGGCCGTAGCCGGTCATCAGTTCTTCGATCTGTGCGTGGGTGAAGGCCACGAACGCCTTCCATCTGTCGGGATGCTTCGTGATGTCGTAGTTCACGTTCCGGTCCGCATGTGCCCAGTACGGTGCCCAGTAGTGCGGGCTATGCCAGTCGGGTTTGGAAAAATAGGCGCCGATGCCGAACCCCTGCTTGCGGAACGACGAGAAGATCTCCTTCGTGACATTGGCGCGGGGGTTGGTGTGGAAGGGCACCGCCGGATCCGTGATGCGGTAGGCGGTCTGTTTCGTGTCGAACATGCAGAAGCCGTCGTGGTGCTTCGTGGTGAAGACCAGGTACTTCATGCCGGCATTGCGGGCTGCGGCCGCCCAGGCATCAGGGTCGAAGGACACGGGGTTGAATGTGCGCGGCAGCTCTTCATAGGCCTTGCAGTAGTCAACATAGTTGTCCATGCGCCGCTCGCACCAGGGCTCGTCCTCGCTGCAGAGTGACCATGATTCCACGACGCCCCACTGGCTGTAGGGGCCCCAGTGCATCATGAACCCGAACTTCTGGTCCTGGAACCACTGGAGCTTCTGCAGAACGGCAGGATCGGTCTCGGTCTCCGGAGCAGGTGCGTGCTGTGCCACGGCGATGGCACCGGTGATCAGTGTTGCGGCGATCACCAGGAACAAGGCACGCCGGTTCATTGAACTCTTCACTGCGTGATCTCCTTACATGTTGGTACGGCGTGATATGGTGCATCAAGGATACTCCAAAATTCGAAGCAACGCAAGATGAAAAATTCCCCGGGCACAACGGGTGCGGACCCGTCGAAGGGCTTCACGTCCTGCAGACCGCCGGCAGGCCAGCGCGCATTCGTGAGCGAATCGGTCGAAGCACTGATCCAGACCGTACGCCGGTCGATCGCGGATGAAGAACTCGGATGGATGTTCGAGAACTGTCTGCCGAATACGCTCGACACGACCGTGCGGACCGGCACCGTCGATGGCAAACCCGATACGTTCGTAATCACGGGTGACATCGATGCGATGTGGCTCCGCGACTCGACCGCGCAGGTCTGGCCGTACGTCCACCTTGCCGTGGATGATAAGCCCCTGCGGCGCCTCATCGCGGGCGTGATCCACCGGCAGACCGCCTGCATCCTGATCGATCCCTACGCCAATGCGTTCAACGATGGCCCGCTCGGCGGTCCCTGGGAGAAGGATCTCACAACGATGCGCCCCGAGTTGCATGAGCGCAAGTTCGAGATCGATTCTCTCTGTTATGCCGTTCGCCTTGCGTACGGCTACTGGAAAGCAACGGGCGACGCCTCGGTATTCGATGATGCGTGGCTGCGCGCGATGCAGCTGACCGTGCAGACGTTCCGGGAGCAGCAGCGGAAGGATGGCCAGCAGGGCCCGTACACCTTCCAGCGCGTGACGCACGTGGCCTACGATTCGATGCCGGTGTACGGGCGGGGTAACCCTGCTCGTCCCGTGGGCCTGATCCAGTCAGCGTTCCGCCCCTCCGATGATGCCTGTATCTTCCCGTTCCTGATCCCCTCGAATTTCTTCGCCGAACAGTCCCTGCGCCAGATCGCGGAGATCATCCGTGCGGTGCGCACCGAACAGGCATTCGCCCGGGAATGCGACGATCTTGCCGATGAGGTGTCGGGAGCTCTTGCCGCTCATGCAAGGCATCTCCATCCGTCGGCGGGAGAGGTCTATGCCTACGAAGTGGACGGGTACGGGAATGCGTTGTTCATGGACGATACGAACATCCCCAGCCTGCTTGCGCTGCCGTATCTCGGCTGCGTGGCGGCCGACGATCCGGTCTATCGCCGGACCCGCGCCTTCGTCCTGGGCCCGGAGAATCCGTGGTTCTACCGGGGCACGGCAGGCGAGGGTATCGGCGGCCCGCATACGGGCTACGATATGATCTGGCCGATGTCGATCATCATGCGGGCCCTGACGAGCGACGACGACACGGAGATCCTCCGGTGCCTCGGGATGCTGGTGGCGACCCATGCGGGCACGGGATTCATCCACGAGTCGTACCACAGGAACGATCCGGCAACCTTCACCCGGTCGTGGTTCGCGTGGGCGAACACCTTGTTCGGCGAATTGATCGTGACACTCCATACCCGGCGTCCCGCGCTGCTCGCGACGGCCCGGATCGTACACTCCTGACCAATAAACGAAAGAGCGCACATGACCCTCCTTGATTGGGCGATCGTTGTAGGATCGATGATCTTCCTCATCGCCGTCGTGGGTGGCAGCCGCCGCTACATGCGAAGCGTGGCCGACTTCCTGTCGGCGGGCCGGTCGGCCGGACGCTATCTGATCACCGTATCGCAGGGCATCTCCATGCTCGGCTCCATCACCATCGTCGGCATGTGGGAGATGTACTACGTGTCCGGGTTCAGCCTGCGCTGGTGGGAATTCAGCATGGGCGTGGTCCTGCTCGGCATCACGGTGTCCGGCTGGGTCATCTACCGCTTCCGCCAGACCCGCGCGCTGACGGTGGCGCAATTCTTCGAGATCAGGTACAGCCGGCGCTTCCGCATCTTCGCAGGCATGCTGGCCTTCGCCTCCGGACTCGTGAACTTCGGCCTGTTCCCGTCGGTCGGGGCCCGGTTCTTCATTTATTTCTGCGGGCTCCCACATTCGTTCATGCTGCTCGGGCTGGACATCGCGACGTTCCCGGTCGTGATGCTGGTCTTCCTGAGCATCGCGTTGTTCTTCGTGTTCGCAGGCGGACAGGTGGCCGTGCTGATCACCGAATTCATCCAGGGGATCTTTGCGAACACGTTGTTCCTGGTCCTCGTGATCTACTTCCTGGTGATCATCGGATGGGACCAGATCTTCACCGCCGTGACCATGGCCCCCGCCGATGCATCGCTGATCAACCCGTTCCACACAAGCCAGACCAAGGACTTCAATTTCTGGTACTTCCTGATCGGCATGGCGGGCGTGATCTACGGAAAGATGTCGTGGCAGGGTACGCAGGGATATAACTCCTCGGCCAAGAGCGCCCATGAGGCAAAGATGGGCGAGGTGCTGGGGAACTACCGCGACATCCCTAAGTGGCTCATGTTGTATTTCATCCCCGTGATCGCGTATACGATCATGCATCATCCGGACTGGACCGCCACGGCCGCCCAGGTGACTGGGCTTCTCCAGGGGGTCGATTCGAATGCCATCAGGACCCAGCTGACCGTTCCGGTGGTCCTCGCGTCGATCCTGCCGATCGGCATGATGGGTGCGTTGACCGCCGTGATGCTCATGGCGACCATCGGGACCCACGATGCGTATCTGCACTCGTGGGGGAGCATCTTCATTCAGGACGTCGTGATGCCGTTCCGGAACAAGCCCTTTGAGCCGACCCAGCACCTGCGCATCCTCCGCTGGTCGATCATCGGCGTGTGCATCTTCATCTTCTTCTTCAGTCTCGTCTTCCAGCAGAGCGAGTATATCTTCCTGTTCTTCGCCATCACCGGCGCCATCTTCACGGGCGGCTCGGGCGCGGTGATCATTGGCGGCCTGTACTGGAAGAAGGGGACCACCGGGGCGGCATGGAGCGCACTGATCACCGGTTCAGTCATCGCCGTGGGTGGTATCATCACCAAGCAGATCAACCCCGACTTCTTCATCAACGGCCAGGAGTTCTGGGGCCTGGCGATGCTCACCTCGTCGGTGGTGTACATCCTCGTCTCGCTGCTGAGCGGGAAGAAGGATTTCAACATGGACAAGATGCTCCACAAGGGCGTCTATGCGGTGGAAGAAGCACAGGTCGTTGGCGAGGCCCCTTCGCGCGGACTCAAGATGCTGGGCATGGGGAAGGAATTCACGCGCGGCGACAAGATCATCTACATTGCTGCGTACGCCTGGACCTTCATTTGGGCGGCGATCTTCCTGGTCGGCACCTGGACGAACCTGACGACCGAAGTGGCGGATTCCACCTGGATGACCTTCTGGAAATGGTTCATCATGATCAACACCGTCGCATCGGTGGGGATCATCATCTGGTTCACCATCGGCGGCACCCGCGACCTGAAGGATATGTTGAAACGCCTGGCGACGGCGGTGCGGAATCACCAGGACGACGGCTTTGTGAAACGCGATCCCAACGAATGACGGAGTGAAGCTCATCCCATGAAACGATCACCACACAACCCGGTCGTCACGCGGGCGGACGTCCCCGCCATACCGCCGGAGTACACCGACGTCTCCTCGGTCTTCAACCCCGGAGCGATCAAGTTTAAGGGCAAGTACTATCTGCTCCTGCGCGTCCAGAGCCGTTCACGCGAGACCGGCTTCATCGTCGCCGAAAGCCCGGATGGGATCCGGTTCAAGGTCCACGACACGGTCGTCGATCTGAAGGGGATGGAGAAGGTCGGCCAGCGCGTGTATCATGTGTACGACGGCCGGCTGACGGCATTCGGTGATACGGTCTACGCGATGTTCGCGATGGATATGGAAGGTGCGTGCCATCTGGGCCTTGCCAGCACGAAGGACTTCCGGTCGTTCACGTTCCTCGGCATCACCACGCAGGACGATACGAGGAATGGCGTGCTGTTCCCCGAGACGATCGGCGGGAAGTACATGCGCATGGACCGCCCCAACAAGTCGGAAGTGGAAGGCGGTGTGCGCACCGGCAACACGATCTGGCTCTCGTCCTCATCCGACATGATCGCATGGACGCGGATCGCGCCGCTGATCAGCGGACGATTCCACTACTGGGACGAACTCATCGGCTCCGGCCCGCCGCCGGTGAAGACACGCCGGGGATGGCTGCACATCTACCATGGTGTTGCGACGCATTTCGGAAGCGCCAACATCTATCAGGCAGGGGTGATCCTGCTGGACCTGGCGGATCCGGCGAAGGTGTTGGGCCGCTGCCGGTGCAACATCCTCGAGCCGCGCGAGATCTGGGAACTTGCCGGTCAGGTCCCGAACGTGGTCTTCCCGAGCGGGATGATCGTGGAGCACTTTGACGCCGACGGGTATGCCCTGCCCGACAGCGAAGTGAAGGTATACTATGGTGCCGCGGACACGGTCGTGGGGCTCGCGACGGCAACGGTGCAGGAGCTCATCGACGCGGCGATGGAGGGACCGATCCCCGTGGTTGGACAATGAAAGGAACACCAATGACTGAACACACTCTTGGCCGGTCCCTCAGGCGCCTGGCGCTTGGCGGAGCGGCATTCGTGCTCGCCGGCGGTTTGCCGTCGATGCATGCCGCAGATACGCTGGTGGTCCGCGAGGCGATGGGCCTGACGCTGCCGCGACGGATGGCGACCAGCGTGGTGATGGCGACACCGTTGGACGGATGGTTCGTGAAAGGACGTTCGTCGGCCCCCGCGGACGGCGAAGTGGTGAAGTTCCCCGATGGAGGGGAGGCCCGTTGGGCGCGTGAGCAACCGGATGCCAGAGGATGGTTCAAAGGCTCGTACGGTACGGAACGCTTCATTGCCGTGACCCTGGAGCGTACGGAGCCCGCCCGCATGATCCTGGAAGGTATGGGCCATGATTACGTGTATGTGAATGGCACACCCCGGGTCGGCAACCAGTATCAGCAGAAGGATCAGCGTGAGGCGTGGGAGCCGCACGATGATTATTCCCGCGTGCCGGTCGACCTCGTGAAGGGGAAGAACCTGTTGCTGTTCAGGTTCACGCGTGGTGGGTTGAAGATCAAGCTCTACCCGCCGTCGCGTCCGGTCGCCTTCAACGCGAACGACCTCACGATCCCTGATGCAGTTGTCGGGCAACCGCTGGATGCCCCGGGGGCGATCGTTCTCGTGAATGCGACAGGCAAGACGGTGAGCGGTGCCCGGCTGGTGAGCAGCGTGGCCGGTGGGGCGACCGATACGACCGCCGTCCCTGATGTGCCCGCCATGGGCGTGCGCAAGGTGCCGTTCCGGGTGCGCGTGACCGCGGATGCGAAGGGGGATCGTTCCCTGGCGCTCCGGCTTCTCGCGGGGCGTGGCGCATCGGCGAACGTGATGGACACGGTGAGCATCACGATCCGCGCGGTGGATCCCTATGAAGCGCGGCAGGAGACCTTCATCAGTACCACCGACGGCAGTGTGCAATACTACGCGGTGATGCCGCAGGCGAAGAACGCGATCGCCGGAAAACCCGCCCTGTTCCTGTCCCTGCACGGAGCGGGAGTCGAGGCGATCAACCAGGCCCGTTCGTATGCCCCGAAATCATGGGGTGTGCACATCGCACCCACGAACCGCAGGCCGTACGGATTCTCGTGGGAGGACTGGGGGCGGCTGGATGCCCTCGAAGTGAAGGCCATCGCAGAGAAGAACTATGGCACCGATCCCGATCGTGTGTACCTGACGGGGCATTCGATGGGTGGCCATGGCACATGGTTCATGAGCGCGACGTATCCGGACAAGTTCGCGGCGATCGGGCCCAGTGCCGGGTGGATCACGTTCCAGTCGTACCGTTTTGCCGGCTCCACGCCCGACTCCAGCCCCGTGCAGCGCATGCTGTTGCGGTCCGCGAAGCCGAGCGACCTGCCGTCGATCGCCACGAACTATGCCCACCTTGGCGTGTACATCATCCACGGCGACAAGGATGACAACGTACCGCCGCAGCAATCGTATCTCATGATGGAACGGTTGAAGACGTTCCATCACGACTTCGAGTATCATGAAGAGCCGGGAGCCGGGCACTGGTGGGACAATTCCGAGGATCCCGGTGCGGATTGCGTCGACTGGCGTCCGTTGTTCGACTTCTTCGCGCGGCACACCCGTCCGGGCAAGGACCGTGTGCGCACGATCAATTTCATGACCGCCAATCCGGGGATCTCGGCGCGCGACAACTGGCTGACGATCGAAGCGCAGGAGCGGCAGCTGGAGCTGAGCACGGTGAAGATCGCGAGCATTCCGGCTGCCAATCAGGTGCGGGGCACGACGGAGAACGTGCAGCGATTGGGCCTCGATCGCGACCTGCTGGACCTCCGGGGAACGCCGATGGTTGATCTGGATGGCCAGAAGATCGCGGTGAAGGATGTGGATCCGTCGGCGGATCGGTTCTGGTTCGCAAAGGTTGCGGGGAACTGGGGTCAGGTGGCCGCAGCGTCGCCGTCCGCAAAGGGTGCAGGACGGTATGGGACATTCAAGGAAGCATTCCGCAACCGGGTGGTGCTGGTGTACGGTACCGGTGGGAATGACGAGGAGAATGCCTGGGCGTACGAGCGTGCCCGGTACGATGCGGAGAAGTTGTGGTATCAGGGGAACGGAGCCGTGGACGTCTTCGCGGATACCGGGTATGATCCGTCGAAAGAGCCCGACCGGAACGTGATCCTGTACGGCAACCGCCGCACGAACAAGCTGTGGAAGTCGCTCCTTGCGGATTCTCCGGTACAGGTGGACCGGGGGCGGGTGGAGATGCCGGGCCGGACAGTGAAGGACGACGACATTTGTGCGATCTTTGTCCGTCCGCGTGCTGGCAGTGCCATCGCTTCCGTCGGCGCGGTTTCGGGTACCGGTCTGGAAGGGATGCGCCTCACGCATATTGTCCGCTATCTGGAGCCCGGTTTAGGGCTTCCTGATGTCACGGTGTTCACGCCGGAAGTGTTGACGAAGGGGAACGATGGGATCCTGATGACCGGGTTCTTCGGGTTGGACTGGTCGGCGGGGAGTGGGGAGTTCGTCGTGCGGAAGTAGGGGCGTACAAGACGACGGCGTCGGTGGGCGGTTGACCGGGTCTGTGACATGGACATCGGTATCTTGTAGGGGTGCATGCACCGCCCCTACACTGTTGTAGCCAGCCCGCGTGCCCCCGGGACCGTGGCGACACGGCGTCGGTGGTCTGTCGACATGGACATCGGTGTATCTTGTGTAGGGGCGGTGCATGCACCGCCCCTACACTGTTTGTGGCTATGCCCCAGGGACCGTGGGATACGATGACGTCGGTGGGTCCATTGCGGCCGTGGCCGGGGGACCGTGGCAGACAACGGCATCGGTGGTCTGTCGACATGGACATCGGTGTATCTTGTGGGCGGTGCATGCACCGCCCCTACACTGTTCATAGCCATGCACCGCCCGTACACTTTGTGGCCTGCCGACCGGCAGCAACGCGTCTGCCGCCATGCCCGCCCGTGGCCCGCCCACACTGTTCGTGGCCATGCCCGCCCCGTGGTCGAACGGCGTCGGGGCGGACTGGACATCGGTGGCAGGTGGCGGCATGCACCGCCCCTGCATTGTTCATAGCCATGCACCGCCCCTGCATTTAGTAGACCCCGTGTGGACACAAAAGGACGCCCCGCATCTCGCGGGGCGTCCTTTGTACGACGGGCCGTTGGAACGGCCGGGTCGGTGTTACTTCAGCAGCATCATGGTGCGGGTCATCGAGAACGACTTCGTCTGGAGGCGGTACACATACGCACCGCTTGCCATCTGGAAGCCGCGATCGTCGAGGCCATTCCACGTCGCGGAATAGGAACCCGCGGCCATTTCCTGACCATTGACCAACGTGCGGACCTGCTGGCCCAGCATGTTGTAGACCACCAGCGACACCTGCTCGTTGCTCTTCAGCGAGAACGTGATCTGGGTCGTCGGGTTGAACGGATTCGGGTAGTTCTGATCCAGCGTGAATGCATCCGGAACAATGTTGTCGACCGGACGGACATCCGTCAGCAGCCACTGGGCCTTCTTTGCCGGGAACCAGTTCAGGTCACCGATCGGGAAACCATCCGAACCTGCCGTCTGCATGGCAGTGTTCGTGTAGGCGAGGTTTTCCGGCAGCGGCCAGGTCGGCGGATACAGAACGCCGCTGGTGCCCTTGTAGTGCCACGTCGAATCCAGCGTACCCGTGGAGATCTTGTTCACATACGCGATCAGCTTGGCCATGTGCGGGGTGACCGTCGAACCGAATCCAGGATCCGTGTTGAGGTTGTTACCGCTGTTGATGACCGTACCGCCCTGTGCAACGATGACGCTATCCACGACCTTGCCGCTCATCTGGTTGATCCAGGTCGGGGAGACCAGGATGCGTTTGATCCAGCCCTTCTGGCCAAGACCATACTGCTGGTAGTCAAGGCTGTCGAACTTGGTGGTCGTGTCGTTGTAGGCCTGATAGAAGCCGGTCAGCGTCGTGGGGAGGTACCAGTAGTTGTTGCGGAGGTCGAGCGAACGGTTGGACGCTGCGACCATCGGTGCATACACGCCGTGTGCAGAGTCAACATACACTTCCGGTCCGGTCGTCTCGATTGCCTGCCACGTCATCTTCGAACGGATCTGGACGATACCGGACGAGGTGGTGTCCGGATAGTTCAGGAACCAACCGCCCCACACGTGATCCGGGTTTCCGCCCATGGCGTGCATGGCGTAGAACAGGTTGTTCTTGATGAAGAGGTGCGAGCCCTGGCGGGTGAGGAACGGGTTCACCGTGCCGTACACCAGCGTGTTGTGCTCGAAGATGGACTTCACATCATAACCGCGGATCGACCACAGATACGAGTTGTTCGCGAAGAAGCTATTGTTGATGAACTTCACCGTGTCCAACGCGATCGGGGAGCCCGTCATGAAGGGCTGGCCGCCAAACCACGACGAGGAGTGCTGGTGGTTACGGAACATGCAATCCTGCACGTCCATCCGGGTCCAATGTGCATCGATACGGATACCGGCATCGCTCCAACCATCGAACACAACGCTGCGCAGCTTGATCTTGACGCTGTCGGCGTTGATGCGGATACCGTCGCTCCAGCCCAGCCAGTTCTGATCGGAACGGACCGACAGGAGGTACAGGTTGGTCATCTCGACCGTGGCGCCCTTGCCGATGAAATTGAAGAAGTGATCGACGGACGAGTTGTCGAGAAGGATACCAGGAGCGAGGACCGGCGGACGGAGACCTGCGGTGGTGTCGTTCGCAACGATGCGGATCGAACCGTTCACCTTGATCGGCTCGGTGACCTGGTACACGTTACCGCGGCGCAGCTTGTACACGCGATCCGGATGCGCACGGAGACCGCCGGTCAGCGTGTCACCGTTGATCACGTTGTTGATGTTACCGGGAGGCGTGGCGAGGACGACGAGGGTGTCGCCCGCGGCCATTGCCACCTGGTGCATCGGCATGGCACACAGCGCGACGAGCGCGATGAGTGCCAGGAAAGAGAACAAGTGTTTCATGGTACTTCTCCTTACTACTGGTGGTTGTGATGGTGGATCTACCTCTGTGAATGTACTGCGCTGCCACTGGAACGACATTGCATGGACTGCTGTCAGCGTACCACGGAGTGCGGGGTGCCGGTGACCTCCTGCTTTGTGAATGGGTCCTGGTTAGAGTCGGATACGCACGCCTGCATCCATGGACATGCCATACCGCTGTTCGGATGCAGGGAAACTCGATTTCTGGTTGATGTCGATGTCGTCCGCGCCGGTGATATTATTGATGTTCAGGAACACCTGCATACCCAGCCAGGGCAGTTCCTGCTTCACGGAGAGGTCCCAGCGCGAGAACTTGTCCGAATTCACACGGTTCTGCATCCAGAAATCCGGACGCTTGAAGATGTTGTCCTGATACAGCAGGGACAGGCGCATCGAGAAGCCCATGTAGTCGTAGCCGAGTGCCATGTTCAGGATGTCGTTCGGCTGGTCCAGCATACGCGTCTGGTACGTCGTGTCGGACAGGACGGTGACCGCATTGCCGTCGTCATCATAGAACACGCGCTTCTCGCTCCGGGGATAGCTGGCCTCGGAGAAGATGTGCGTGTAGTTGATGTTGAACACGATCCCGTTGAACGGCTCGGGGAGGAACCAGAAGTGCGTCTGCCATTCGGTCTCGAGGCCCCAGATGTCGATCGGGACCGGGTTGTTGATGTAGGTGTTGAGATCGAACAGCTGGTTCCCCGTGATCTGCGGGAGATCGGGGTACTTGGAAAGGTCGCTGGTGTAAGTCTGCGAGAAGAAGATCAGGTCCTCGATCCGCTTCTTGAAGCCGTTCACCGAGAGCAATCCGATCTCGTTGGAGTAGATCGACGCCACAAGGTCGAAGTTCTCGGACTGCGCCGGCTTGATGCGCCAGTTGTTGTAGTTGATCGAGGTCGAGCCCACGAAGAAGCGCGGGGTGATCGTGCTGTAGTCCGGGTAGTTCAGCGTATTCGTGTATGCGAAGTGCAGCTGCAGCCACTCGAACGGACGGTACCGTACGTGCACCATCGGGAGCCAGTAGCCGTGCGAGATCCCCACGGTGGTGTCGCCGCCCTGGATGCCGCCCGGGGATCGTCCGGCCGCGCATGGCGGTGTATTCCGTTGAAAGATTCTGATAGCGGACGCCGGGGAGGATGGAGATGGCCTCGCCGAGGTTCACCGTTGTCATCAGGTAGCCCGCACTCTTCGTTTCGGTCCCGCCGTAATCGTTGATCACGGTGGCGAGTTTGTTGACCTGGTAGCCTTCCAGCGACGAGGTCCTCTTCGCCACCGGCATCAGCTGCCACATGAGGTCCGGATCCATCTTATAGGGGAGCGAATACTCGCCGCTCAGGAACTCGCCGTACTCGTAGTCGCCGCGCGCCCAGTTGGACATGGCGCCCACGCCGCCCGTAGCAGCGGCGAGCGATGGCATGACCTGGCCGAATGCCGTGAGGATCGCGCCGCCGCCCGAATAGTACTGGTTACCGCTTCCGGAGTTGAAGTCGAAGTCGCGGGTGCGGCGCTGGAGCGCGCCGCCGAACTTGACCTTCAGGCCGATCTCATCCGTGATCGGCATCTCGGTCTGGAGGTCGAGAGACCCGGTCAACGCCCGCTCCTTCTGGAATGATCCGGAAGTGGACAGATTGTTCAGGCGCGCGATGCTGATGTTCGGCTTCGCGAACTGGAAGAGGACCTTCGGGTGGACTTTGGCAAGGTCCAGATTGTCCAGCCCGGCGCCATCCTGATAGAAATCGAAGTACAGGTCTTCCGGATTGCGGCTTTCAGAATAGCTGTGGGAGAGCTTCAGGTCGACATGGAACAGGGCGATCTCCTGCTTGAGGCTGAGGAGGTTGCTCATCACGTTGGTTTCGTTGTGGTTGTCGCTCGTGGAGTACAGGATCGACCCGCGGCCGCCCTGATTGATACGCATGCCGCGGTTCGTCTCGCGCGTGTCGCCGGCATTGACGAAGTTCATGAAGCCGATCTCGCCCGTTTCATGCTGATAGTCGAGAACGAGCGTGGCGCCGAGGCGTTCGCGCTTCCGCCACGTGTCCGTCAGCGACAGAGAGGTAAGGTCAGGGAAGGGGATATCCCCGAGGTTCTTCTGTGTCAGGCTATAGCTTGCCCCGAGAGCGTTGTTGCTGAGGTTACGGCGTTCGCTGGAGACCTGGACGAAGACGCCGAACGCCTGATCGAAGAATCGCTTTTCGAGGGAGCCGACGAACTTGTAGTCGTTGTAGGTCTTCTTGAGGTCGTTGTACCCGCCTGATGCCCTCAATTCGATGAGCGGCAGCCACGATGCCTCATCGGCGAACATGCTGGTCGTGCCCTTGGCCGCCTTGCGGAGGCCGAAGTTGACGACGCCACCGATCAGGGTCGCATCCATATCCGGCGTGATGGCCTTGATCACCTCGATGCCTCCCAGCATGCTGGAGGAGATCATGCTGAGCTCCGCGGCACGGTCGCCGAGGGTCCCCATGTTTCCCGCGCCCGCATCGCTGATCGTGTTGCTCGAGCCAACGTCGCTCGGCAACTCCACACCGTCCACCGTGATCTGGTTGAACTGCGGCGAGAGGCCGCGGATAACGACCTTCGAACCCTCGCCACCGGTGCGGACCAGCGACACGCCCGGAAGGCGGCTGACGGATTCTGCGGCGTTCGCATCAGGCAGCTCCTGGATGCGTGCGGCCGATACGGCGTTCATGACGGGCATCGAGGAGAGCTGCTTGTTGATGGCCTGCATCTGGCCTTCGGCCTGCACCGTGACGGTGACGCCTTCACCCGTGATGCCTTCATACGCCATCTTGAATTCCTGCGTCACCTCGGCATTGGCCTTCACCTGCACCTGAACATCCTTCGGCTTGTAGCCAAGGTAGGAGGCACGCAACGTACGCGTCCCGACGGGAACGCCGCGCAGGATGTACCGACCCTCGACGTCCGTGACCGCACCGAGACTGGTCCCGACCACGCTGACGTTCGCGGAAGGAAGAGGTTCTCCCGTCTGTCCGTCTTTCACCGTGCCCTTGACCGTACCGCTTCCCTGTGCGAACACCGAGCCTGCACATGCGAGAAGCGTCAGGACGAGGACGCCGACGAGCACCTGGTATCTGTGGAACATGCGATTCTCCTTACAAAGGAATGATCGTGAATGACTCACATGGAAATGGTGACATCTGCAAAGACACTTCTGATCGACAACGCTGCTGCCCCGAGCAGTGGAGGATTGTCGGGGAGCGATGTAGGCAGTACCGTTGTCTTATGCTGGGATGCGAGCGGGCGGCGGCCGCCGGCGGAAGCGTTGACCGTCTCGCCGACAAGGTCCCACACCTGCGTGATCGGCCCGCCGACGATGACGGCGGACGGGTCGAGGATACACATCAGATCACCGATGCCAACCCCGACGTGCTGCGCCCAGGTCTTGAGCGCCTGGAGCGCATCATCGTCGCCCGCGCGTGCGGCGTCGACGACATCGGAGAGGGCAACTGCCGGGACGAATCCCGGCTTCGCGCTCTTGAGTTCGGTGAACCAGCGGATGAGCGCCTGCTCGGACGCATACAGGTGCCAGCATCCGGAGTTGCCGCAGGAGCACCGCTCGCCCCCTTCGACAACCGTCATGTGGCCAACTTCACCTGCCGCGTGCGTGTCGCCGCTGAGCACCCGGCCGTTGATGGTGATGCCGGCCCCGATCCCGACCCCTACAAGCAAGAACACCAGATTGGCCGGAGAAATTCTGTGTGCGCCCCATAAAAGTTCAGCCAGTGCCGATGCCTTGGCATCGTTTTCGACGCTGATGGTCTCAACATCCGGGGCCTGCTCCCGTATCAGGGCCGAAAGGTCCACATTGCTCCAGCCAAGGTTCGCGGAATAGATCACACGCGACTGGTCGGCGTCCACGATGCCCCCGACGCTTGCGCCGATCCCATGGAACCGGTGCGGGCCGATGGTTGCGCGCAGGGCATTCAGGCGCGCCACACTCTGGGCGACCAGGCTTTCGGGAGAAACGACCTTGGTCCAGATCTCGTCGCGGGCGCGGAGAGTGCCATTGATGTCCACGATCGCCACGCGCGTGCACGGTGCATCGAAAGAGATCGCGCCGATGAAGTGCTTGCCCTGGGCAAGGCTCAGGTTCACCGGCTTGCGTCCGACCGTCCCCGCGCCAATGCGGTCGGGTGATTCGATCAAAAGCTCTTCGTCGATAAGACGTGCAACGATACTTGAAACGGTGCTCTTGTTCAGGCGGGTGATCTCGGCGATCTCAGAACGGGGGATAGGCTGACCACGCCGGACGGTTGCCAGGATGATCGAGCGGTTGATGTCGCGCGCAACCTTTGAATTGATGCGCGTGATCCCTTCATGTTTCTGCCGCCGTGCCTGCATCGATGACCGGATATGAGGGAGTAGGGGATCGTAGATACACGGGTGCCACCAGGAGGGGTGGCCACGAACGTCCAGGTGCTCTTAGTTGGTTGTGTCAACCAACTGACTCGTTGAATATACGCCCTTATGAACAATGTGTCAAGTGAATTTTTCTGGGCATTTTCATGTAAATTCTCCCGATCTTGCCTCCGCTTTGCACGATGGGGACGAGTTCAATGGAGTGAAAGCCGATTTCGTGCCCACCCCTGGCACGCTCCCGTTGCGTTCCTCGCCGGCGGTTGCCATTCCCGTAACTGTTCTCTACCTTGTTCCCGCCAGCTGTCCACCCATCAACGAACGCTCCTGGAGACACCATGGTTCGCTCATGCCTTGCTGCAGCCGTCCTCATCCTCATGCTCTGCCCGCTTTCGGGCAACTCCCAGACACACAAGTACGGCATCAAGTCCGGTTCCGTGACCTTCGAAACAGAGACCGTCATGGGCAAGATCAAAATGAACGAACACTACGTCGTCTGGTTCGATGACTACGGCACGAAAGAGGCAAAGGAGACCATGGAGAACGGGGCGGTGACCGGGTCGTTCTTCAGTGATGGCGTCTCGCTCTATACGGTGAAGACCGCCAAGCGGACCGCCTTCAAGTCCGGTAACGCATCGCGCGGTACCGAGTACCGGTTCGACTGGGGAGAGGTGCCGGCCAAGGACAAACAAGCCGGGAAGGCAAAGCAACTTCCTGCGCGGACGATCGCCGGAAAGGAATGCCAGTCCTATGAGGTGACGTCCGGCAGCGTCGTCTCAACGTTCGCCGGCTGGCAAGGTGTGACGCTCTTCCATGAATTGAAACGTGAGAACATGACCGTGACGACGCGGGCAGTGAAATTCGATGAGAAGGTCGCGGTTCCAGCAGCCAAGTTCGCTGTGCCCGCAGGCTTCACCGTGAAATAACGAAGGGGCTTTGCGTGATGAGCAGCCAGGCACACGAATTCAAACGGGCCCTCGGCCCCATCGATGCAACCCTCCTCGTCATCGGGTCGATGATCGGGTCCGGGATCTTCATCGTCAGCGCGGATATCGCACGGACCGTCGGTTCGCCCGGGTATCTTCTGCTGGTATGGCTTCTCACCGGCATGATGACGCTGACAGGGGCTCTGAGCTACGGTGAGCTGGCCGGGATGTTCCCCCGGGCAGGAGGACAATATGTCTACCTGCGTGAGGCCTGGGGGCCGCTGACAGCGTTCCTCTATGGCTGGACCCTGTTCATGGTGATCCAGACCGGCACGATCGCTGCGGTCGCCGTGGCCTTTGCTAAATTCACCGCGGTGCTCGTGCCCGCCGCCAGCGAAGCGCACGTCGTGATCCATGCCGGCTCCTTTCACATCAATGCCGCACAGATCGTTGCGGTCTTCTCCGTCGTACTCCTCACCTTCATGAACACACGTGGCATCCAGCTCGGGCGGCTCGTTCAGGACACCTTCACCGTGGCGAAGACGATCGCCCTCGTTGCGCTGATCGTGTGCGGCGCCGTGATCGGAAGGAATGCCCTTGCGATGGGAGCGAACTTTTTGGACATGCTGACCCCGGTAGGCCTCTCCGGCTCCGGGGCGGTTCCGCTCTCGGGCGTTGCTCTGCTCGGGGCGATCGCCGTTGCGATGGTGGGCTCACTCTTCTCGAGCGATGCCTGGAACAATGTGACGTTCACTGCCGGGGAGGTGGTGGACCCGAAGCGGACGATCCCGCTCAGCCTGGCGCTGGGAACGGGCATCGTGACGGTCCTCTATCTCATCATGAATACCGTCTATCTTATGGTGCTTCCGCTTGCCGGTTCTCCCGAAGCGGGGGATGCGATCGGCCGCGGCATCCAGTTCGCAGTCTCCGACCGCGTGGGCACCGCAGCCTCGACAGTGATGTTCGGCGGTGCAGGCACGATCGTCATGGCGGCGCTGATCATGGTATCGACGTTCGGGTGCAACAACGGTTTGATCCTCGCAGGTGCGAGAGTGTACTACACCATGGCCAGGGATGGGCTGTTCTTTGCACGTGCCGGCACGCTCAACGGGCGCAGTGTTCCGGCCGCGGCCCTCGGGTTTCAGGCACTCTGGGCGAGTCTCCTCTGCCTCTCGGGGACCTACGGCGACTTGCTGGACTACGTGGTCTTCGCGGTATTGGTATTCTACATCCTGACCGTCGCCGGGATATTTCTGCTCCGCCGCTCGCGACCCGATGCGGAGCGCCCGTACCGCGCTTTCGGATATCCCGTGCTCCCGGCCCTCTATATCATGGCTGCTGCCGGCATCTGCATCGCGCTCCTGGTGTTGAAACCGGTCTATACGTGGCCTGGCGTGGGTATCGTGCTGGCCGGCGTCCCTGTCTATTACATATGGCGCCGATTCTCCGCACAACGCTCCTGATCCATCCCTTCTGAAATGCGAAGAGCCGTCCGTCCCGTTCTCCGGGAGGGGCGGCTCTCGCTCTTTAATACGTACAGCCAACAGCTTCCCTTCAGTGCTCTGCGGGCTCGATCTTCCTGAAGGACAGGAACAAGAACAGGGCTCCCAGGACCAGGTATGCCGTGGCGAACTGATACGGTATCTGGCGCGCCATGCCGGTGAGGAGCCAGGGGAGATACATGTTTCCGTCGGGTGATGCAGAATGGATGATGCCGAAGAAGGTAAGTACCGCAAGAATAACAAGATACACCACTGACCTTCTGATCTTTCTATCGATGAGCTCGGCGAGGAATCCGCCCCACAGCATGGCAGTAACGATGAACCCGTTCCCGAGCGCGATGGTCACGAGCATCTCCGGGAGCGCCTTTCCCTCCGCGGAGAGGAGGCGCAGGAAGTTCTGTACCGGCACGATCTCGGGGTTCCCGAACTTGATCGCGAGCAGCCGGGCGATGGTGGGGAAGAACGCCAGGGCCACGGCGGGAGCATGCCGTGGCGGGCAGGCCTGGAAAGACTGCACCATGATGTCGAGTGCAACGAACACGAGGATCGGGGCGAGCACGGCGCGGGGGATCAATTCCACAACGAACGAGACGGCCCCGAGCATGCCGCCCAGCCCTATCACGATGCCCGTCAGGAGCGTATAGCCGGCCCGTGAGCCCATGCGTTTGTATGCGGGCTGGCCGATGTAGGGCGTGGACTGGGCAACACCCCCGCAGATGCCGGCGATCAGCGTCGCGAAGGCTTCGGTCAGCAGGATGTCGCGGGTGTTGTAGTCGTCACCTGCCACGCGGGCGCTCTCGGTGACGTTGATGCCGCCGACGATCGTCAGGATGCCGAAGGGGATTGCGATGGGGAGATACGTCAGGGCCGGGATGAGGCCGTTGATGAAGCTGAGCGTCGGGAGGGGGAACCCGACGTGCAATTCGAGTGGAGGGGCGGAGAACGTGCCGCCACCAACGAGTCCGAGCGGACCGAGGATGTAATACAGCGTGGTCCCCACCACCACCGCCGCGAACACGCCGGGGATGTTCCTCGGAAGCTTGATCTCCGCCACCAGGGAATACAGGACCAGGCCGAGGGCGATCAGGCCGACGACCGGCATGCCGAAGATGTCGATCAGGGGGATGAGCCCGATGAGGGCGAGTCCGATGCCGGCGAGAGACCCGAGCAGTCCGGCCTGCGGCACGATCTTCTGGACCCAGCCGCCGAGGAAGGAGAAGATCACCTTGATGATGCCGATCATGACCATTGTGGCCATGCCGACGTACCACGTCATCATCGCCGCTTCACGCGGGTCCATGCCGTTCGCTTTCATGGCGATGAAACACGGTCCGAGCACGACGAGGGCGATGCCGATGGTCGACGGCGTGTCGAGACCGAGCGGCATCGCGGTCACATTCTGATTGCCGGTCTTCTTCGCCAGGCGGAAGGCCATCCATGTGTACACGAGATCGCCGAAGAGGACGCCGAGGGCCGTCCCCGGGAACATCTTCGTGTAGACGATGTCCGCGGGGAAGTTGAACGCGAAGATGAGGATCCCTGCGAGGAACGAGAGGACCGTCAGGTTGTCGAAGATGAGACCGAAGAATCCGTTCAGGTCTCCGAGGACGAACCACTTATACCGTTGACCGCGTGTTTCCATGGGGGGCGTTTCCGGTTGTGCGACAGGGTCAGTTCACGAAGAGTCCGGCGATCGACGCGGTCATCCACGTCGCGAGGGTGCCACCCAGCACAGCCTTGACGCCGAGCCGCGCGATATCGCCGCGCCTGTTCTCCGCCAGCGGCCCGATGCCGCCGATCTGGATGGCGATGGAGGAAATGTTGGCGAAGCCGCAGAGCGCGTACGTCGCGATGACGATCGAGCGGGCGGAGATCTGGTGTGCGGCGATCGCATCGGCCATTTTCAAATAGGCCACGAACTCATTGAGGACAAGCTTGATGCCCATCAGACTGCCCACCTGCATGGCTTCATGCCACGGGACGCCGATGGCGAAGGCGATGAACTGGAACACGAGACCGAAGATGAGCTCCATGGAGAGGGGCTGTCCGAACTGCGTCTGGGTGAATCCGTTCAGCGCCGTGATCCCGCCGAACCAGAGGAGGACTGCGTTCAGCAGGGCCACGATGGCGATGAAGGCGATGAGCATACCGGCAACGTTGAGGGCAAGCCGGAGGCCGTCGCCGGCGCCGGATGCCGCGGCATCGATCGCATTGGCGTGTTGTTTTTCGATGGCGACCTTCACCGTCCCCATCGTCACCGGATCGTCTGTTTCGGGACGTATGATCTTGGCGATGACGATCGTGGCGGGCGCCGCCATGATGCATGCGGCGAGGAGATGTCCGGCGAAGAAGACCTGCGATGCCCCTGCGTCACCCGCGGTCGCGCCCGCGTACGCCACTCCCAGGATCGCAACGTAGGCCGCCATCACGCCGCCGGAGATATGTGCCATGCCGCTGGTCATGATCGTGTACAGTTCGGATTCGGTGAGCCGGGCGAGGTAGGGCCGGATCACGAGCGGGGCCTCGGTCTGGCCCATGAACGTGTTCGCGGCGACGCACAGCGACTCTGCGCCGCTGGTGCGGAGGAGGCGCAGCATCACCCATGCCATCCCCTGCACGACGCGTTGCATCACCCCGAAGTGATACAGCACGGCCATCGTGGAAGCAAAGAAGATGATGGTGGGGAGGACCTGGAAGGCAAAGATGAAGCCGAGACTTCCCTCGGCGCCGGGTCCTCTGGCGAGGTTCCCGAAGACGAACGCTGCGCCATCTGACGCGAAGGTGAAGAACGTCACGAACAGTGAACTCAGCCCGCTGAACAGCCACCGTCCTGTATCGGTCTTGAGAACGATGAAGGCGAACGCGAACTGCATCACGATGCCGATGCCCACGAGCTTCCAGTTGATCGCGCGGCGGTTCGAGGAGAAGAGGACCGCAAGCACCGTGATGAAGAGCACGCCCAGCAGTCCGCGGAGGATCGGTACGAATTCCATGTATGGCCACGCGAGATAATGAACAAGGAGGAAGCCGGGTCAAACCGCCGGGGGCGGCGGGTGTACGGCAGGATGAACGGCCCAATGTACACAGAAAAACATTCAGAAGCACGGCGGGCGGGGAGGGACGCCGGAGGAACCTGCTCCGTCACCGGGATACGCCGGTGACGGAGCAGCACTGCTGCATCAGCTCTGTGTGCTGAGAGCCGCGATCTCTTCCGCTTCTTTGCGCTCGCTGCGTTTGCCGAAGAACCACATCCCGCCGCCGAACGCGATGAGCAGTCCGGCCATGACCCCGACGGCGATCATCTCCGTGCCGGTGAGTCCGGTGAAGAACGCCGCGGAGACCAGGATGCCCATGAACATGATCGTACGCCCGACGAGCGGGAGCGTGGACACCTGCTTCCGGCCGGCGCCGTAGACCTCGTTCGGGACATCGATCGGCGTATCGAGTTTCTTGAAGAACTCTGCGACCACGCGGCGGTCCTCGTCGGACTCCTTCGCGAACATCCGCGCATACGCATAGAGGCTGATCCCCAGCAATGCCGCGGCCGCCATCGCGAGCGGCATATGCCAGGCGGCGTGCTCGCCGACGACGAAATTCATGAAGATGGAGGCGGTTCCGGCGATGACCGCGAGGCAGATCGCTGCGAGGACCGGCTTGTTCTTCGTGTACAGCACGCCGGTCCACCGGGAGGTCCCGAAGATCGCCAGCGTCATGGCGAGAGCGAGGTAGACCTGCGGACCGATGTCCCAGCCCAACAGATACCGCGTCGTGGCGCCGACAACGAGTCCCCAGGTGATCGCGGCCGCAGCGGACCACTTCGGCACGCGGCGGAAAATGAGACCGAAGGCGATGGGCACGATGACCGGAATGTTGAACAGGGTGAAGAACGCCTGCATCAGATTGAAGATGCCGAACGTGCTGTTCACGAACACGATCGCGAGGCCCATCACGATGAGTCCGAGGGTGAACGCCACGCCGCGGCCGACCTTCAGGAGCATCTGATCGTCGAGGTCGGGACGGAAGATCCCTTTGTAGATGTCGTGCGAGATCACCGACGAGACCATATTATAGACCGTGCTCAGGGTGGTCATGGTGGCGGCAAGCATGGCCGCGATGAACACACCGATCAATCCGTGGGGCAGGAGCTTGAAGACGAGGCCGACGAACACCAGGTCCTGCGGGTTCTTGCCGATGAACGGCTTGAAGAAATCGACCTGCGCAAGGTCGGGCCAGTACACCTTCGCGACGAGCGGCGGGATGCCGAACACCAGCGGTACCGTCAGCGCGAGCGCGGCAGCGGTCCAGCCCACCCGGCGTGCATGTTTCTCGTTCTTCACGGAGTAGAACCTCTGGTGCCCGCCCGCGGCGAAGCCCAGGGAGGTGATCATGAAGATCGAGATCAACCAGTGCTCGGTGTAGTGGACGTTGTTGTAGGTGTGGTCGAAGCTGATCGGCGGCAGTTGCTCGAAGAGGTTGGCGGGACCGCCAACGAGCGCGAGGCTCATGGGCATCACGATGAAGGTGATACCGAGCAGGATCACGCCCTGCACGACATCCATCGCCATGTCGCCCCAGAGTCCGCCAAGGAAATTGTGGATCATGACGATGGTGCCGATCAACAGCACGATGAGCGTCATGTCGATGCCGATCACCGGCGCAAAGAGCTTACAGGTGGAGGCAAGCTGCACACCGGCGGAGAGGATGAAGTTCGTCGCGATCACGAATCCCATGAATTGCTGGGTCGTGATGTTGTACCTCGTGTAGGTGTACTGCAACGGTGAAATGGATCGCGTGCGGCGCCACCGCCGTGCGGTGAGCGACGTGCCGATGATGTAGGCGAAGGGGGAGATGGCGAAGTACAGCGTGGTGAACAACCCGGCCGAATACGCGAAGCCTGCCGCCCCGGTGAAGATCCAGGCGCTGAAGTTGCCCATGTACAGCGAAAGCCCGGACATCCACCACGGGATCATGTTGCCACCGGTGAAATATTCCTTCCCTCCCTTGTTCACCTTCATGAAGAACAGACCGATCCCCATGATGATGATGAAGTAGGTGAAGATCACCACGAGGTCAAAGAGATTGACCGCTTTCATGTTATCCTTGTCTTGACGTGTTGATGAGCGTGGAAGTGCCCCGGGGGAGAGGATGTCCCAGGGGGCGGGAACTACATACTGCGCGAACGATCAGATCATGCCGGGTATCGACGCTGTGCCTTCAGCAGCGGTATGCCTCTGAGCGGAAGCGGATGCTCGTGCGGACGGTGCGGATGTGGCGACAGGCAGTGTCCATGCACCGGCTGCGGCCGGCGAAGCGGCCACGGGGTGCCCGACACATGCGAAAGTATACTGCTCATCCCGCAGAAAGTCAACGGAAGTCTTGAAGGGTGTAACCTGTGAAACGTCGATTGTTGCCTATGGCATCGTTGTTTTTTGGGGCTCATGGCCACTATTGTTCACCCCTCCCGGAAGCGCTTCCCTCAGCTGCGCAATTTCGAGAGAATTCACGGTGCGGAAAAGGGGCACGGGTCTTGATATAGACAGGGAAGAACTCGCAGAGAAGGCGCAAGGGATCCTGCCGGATGAAGATACTCATAGCTGAAGACGATGCGGTCTCGAAACTTGTCCTGATGACCAAGTTGCAGTCGATGAAGTTTCATGTCATCGCGGCCAACGACGGCGGGAAGGATGGGAACTCTACCGCGCGGAACACCCGGATGTCGTCATCACCGATTGGATGATGCCGTTCATCGACAGGCGGAGTTCACGCGCATGATCCGGGCAGATCGCAGGCCCGTGTACCGTATGTCATCATCCTCACGGCGCTGGGCGGGAAAGGGAGTTACCTCGAAGGGATGAATGCCGGAGCGGATGATTTCATCACCAAGCCCTTCGACTTCGAATCCCTGAACGCACGCCTTCGTGTCGCCGAGCGCATGCTCGCGCTCCATACGGAGGTTGCCGAACTCCGGGGGCTCGCTTCTGTCTGTCCGGAGTGCCGCCGCATCCAGCATGCCGACACGCAATGGGAGACCGTGCAGGAGTACGTCGCGCGGATCTCAGAGAACCACGTTGCTTCGAGGAAGTGCCCCGAGTGCGCCACACGGAACGGATAGACTCCGTTCAGCACGGAGTGGTACGCCGGTCCGCGCCAGCCTTGATCGCCCCACCGATTCCCGCTGCATCCTGCGCCGGTGACACCCCTCCGGTACCGATCGATGTAGCGTAGGAATACAACGTTTTCCCGATTGCAGCGGCGTGGCCATTCCGATATCATGGACATCAGGAGGCGAGGACGAAGCGGACTCCTGTGCCGGGGAACCGGGACGGGGTTCATGTCGCCCGGACCAGCATGCAAGAGGCGGGGCAATGTTCGGCAAGGAGAGGGCGAGGCCATGACATTCGTGCGGATGATGGCGGTTGTGCTGGCGGTGATGATCGTGGGGTGCTCACCGGAATCTCGTCCGGTCCGGGGGATCGAAATGGCGGCGTTCAATTGATGGTTTCCGGCGGTGCCGATCAGGAGTACCGTGCGGCTCAGGAAAACCAGCGGAGCCACCGGCGTCCTTGCGCCGGTCGAATCGCTGGAAGTTACGCAGGCGCTCATCGTTCTGAAAGATATCCATTTTCTCGGAGCGCCCGATTCTGCAAAACTCCGGGATTCCGTTGAATGCAGATTCGACGCGGACAGGGAAGACCATGATGGCTGGAAGAGGGATTCCACGACACACTTCAAGGGACCCTTCATCGTTGCGCTGCATGATACCACCCCGTGCAGATCGCGGTGGATACCATCACACCCGGTCAGTATTCGGGCCTCAAGTTCAATATCCACAAACTCCGCATGTCCGATGTGACGCGTGATCCGCTGTTGCCCGATTCTCTTGTCGGCTACAGTGTGGTGGTCGCCGGATCGGTGAAGTATCCGGGCGGCGCATGGGTACCGTTCGTGTTCAAGACCGACATCAATGAGGACTTCAAGGTGAAGGGGGATTTTACGGTGGCGGATGGCCAAACCGTCACGCCGTATGTCTTGAAATTCGATCTCGGGTCGTGGTTCAAAGCGGCACGGCCGCACTTTGGACTCTACTAATCATATACATCCTTCTCATTGAATGGAGATACTCATGGCTCATTTGCCCCTGCACCTCGCATCGTGCAGCGCGCATTCCTGTTGCTCCTGCTCGTTGCCGCTCTTCCTCTCGCCCGCTCTGCGCGCAGACCTGATGTCGCCGCAGCCCGGTGATGTGTACAAGAATTCATGCGGACGATGAGCGGCGACGATTGGCGCGTCACGGACGAACATCAACCTCGATGTGTATCCCCAGGCAGGGCGCGTTCCTCCCGAATCCCACACTGGACCTTGGCGTGGACGATCTCTCCGGTGCGGTGCGTGCGGAAGCAATTGTCAATATCTGGGGCGGCCATGTCGGTACCGCGGGGAAGAAGATCCGTTTCAATGGGAACGCTGGATCGACATTCGGAACTCGGCGAGTAGTAACGGTATTCCGGACGGGCATGATGGCTTCTACTACATCTCCCAGATGGACCTCACCATCCCCGTGCCGCTGTCGGACCTGCATTCCGGCACGAACACGTTTCGGGGCGAACACCGGGCAGACAGGCCCGTAGGTTTCGGCTGGGGGCAGTTCGGATGGTACAGCATCATCCTGCGCGTCTACTATGACAATGGCAAGGCCCATTCCACGGGAACCATCACGTCGCCTTCCGGCGGCGGAACGATGGGCGAGAACCCGATGATCTCCGCGAGCGTGAGCGGCGGGACCGACCGGGTGGATTTCCTTGCGTATTATGATGGATACGACACGGACGGCGACGGGGTCTGGCAGGAATATCATCATGACTATGCACCGCCGCTTGGCGGCGAATATGAGCCGACCATCAAGAACCATGTTGGCACGGTGACCGGTGGCGGGTGGCAGACGGTGTGGGACACCCGGTATGTGCCGGACCAGGCACCGGGGAGCATCAAGCTCGTTGCCCGGATCCGGAATGGCAATGGTGTCTGGTATGTGTCGCCCGAGGTCTCAGGGGTTAACCCTGCAGCGGTCAGGAAGTTACGTGCGATTGTATGAACCCCTGGATATGCCCGAACGCGCATGGGCACGCGGCGACCTGGATGGTGAACGTTCACTACAACGTGACGGACGATGTCTCCCGGGCTACCGGAAGTGGTCGGCATGGTCACCTGGAGACGGCATCGACGGTGCCCAGGAGCCGGGCGACTACAGTTATCGCCAGGTTCAACGGTTGGACGGATGGTGAGTATGGCGGGAACCATGCGTATTCCTTCAACATCCGCTCGTATCCGACGGGAGATCTGCAGTCGGGGACGAATACCATCACGTTCTTCTCGTCGAACATCCTCCATCACGGCATCGAGATCCTCTGGCCGGGTCCCGGCCTGATCGTACGGTATGGCGGCAGTGCGGGGAATTTTGGCCCGAGCATCAGCAGCCATCCGGCGAACCGCAGTGTCGCACTTGGCGCGACGGCCTCATTCTCCGTCGGCGCGAGCGCATGCCCCCGCTCCGGTATCGGTGGCAGAAGAACGATGCCGACATCGATGGGGCGACCGGCTCGATTCCACCACCCCGGCAACCAGCTCCGGTGACAATGGCGCCACGTTCCGGTGTGTGGTCACCAGTGACTATGGTACTGCGACGAGCAACCGGGCAACGCGGCGGTAGGAAGTGGGACGACATCGCCGTGATCGACAAGGACCCCACGGACCAGACGGTGATCGTGGGTGCGACCGCGACATTCACGGTGCAGGCATCCGGCAGGCACCGTTGACCTACAAGTGGCAGAAGAACAGCGCCGACATCGATGGTGCCATCGGAACCGTCATACGACGCCACCGGTGAAGCAAGGCCGACGGCGGCGCACTCTTCCGTTGCATCGTCAGCAATGGCGGAGGCGATACGCCCAGCGCGGCAGCGCGGCTGATCGTGGTGATTCTGCTGCGCCCACGATCCTGTTCAACCCGGTCGACCAGCTGGTCGGCGTCGGGCGACCTGCCACCTTCACCGTGCGCGTCCAGGGTGCCCCGCCGATCTCCTTCCAATGGCAGAAGAACGGCGCACCGATCAATGGTGCCACGGGGCTCCGTCTCCACCACTCCGGCAACGACCCTCGTCGACAGCGGGTCGGTGTACCAGTGTGTCGTGAAGAACACTCTCGACAGCACCTTCAGCGCCGAAGCGAAGTTAAGAAGGTCACCACGGGGCAATCTCTCCCGTCCTTGCGAATGCAGGTTTTGAACAGGGAACGGCATCGTGGGCGTTCTATACGAATGGGAGCGCCACGTTCACCCGCTGCACCAGGTAAGCCCGACGGAACTACATGCCGGTCGCGTGGCGGTCGCAACGGAAAGGCAACAACGTGCAATTGGCACCAGACCGGCGTGACGCTCCGAAGCCGGTGCGCAATGCAGGTTGTACTTCCTAAGTGCGTAGCACGTCCGGCCATGATGTCTCCGTGAGCATTCAAGCATGCGTCACCGTTCACATCGTACGGCGTATCGGGACAGGTCTTCAATCTGGACACCACCTGGAAAGACCACTGGTGACGTTCACCGCGTCGGGAGTTTTGCCGGTGTCGCCACGGATGCCCGCATGATGTTCTACCTTGCGCCGTATGACTCGGTAAGCGACGTGTTCTCCTTCGATGATCTCTCAAGGTCAGCAGTGTGGCCCCGCTTTATGTCGGTGGCAAGGCCATCCGGCGTCAGCATCGATCACGGTAGGCGACACGGCGGTGTTCATCGCCGCAGTCTCAGGGACCCCACCGATCACGTATGAGTGGCAGAAGAACCCGGTGGATATCGTTTCATTGGTGCCGACGGTCCGCGGTACGTTATCCCGCCTGCGGGGGTCAGGTGACAACGGTGCGCAGTACCGTTGTTGGCGATCAAGAATCCCTGGCACGATTCAGACCAACCGCTGACGGTGAACGGGCCGGTGGTGATCAACGCCAAGGTATTGCTGCTCCCTCTGAACGGCAGCGTGAGCGCCGCCACCACGGACAGCCGTGTGGAACAGGGGTGTTGCAGGTGTGACGAAGTACTGGTTCGAGATCGCGACGGATTCCTGTTCACCGTAAGCCGGTCCGTGGATTCTTCAATGACCGATACGACCAAGAGCGTCTCCGGCCTGGCACTCGCCGGTACCTACTACTGGCGCGTGCGTCGCGGGCAATCTTAAGCGGGTGGGGGCCCGCTCAGCAGCACATGGAGAATTGCGTATCTCCCTGACGAGTGTTGCGGAGAACCGGACCACGCCGAGCGACCGTGACGCTGGATCAGAACTATCCGAATCCGTTTCAGAAAAGTAAATCACAACGATCCGTTACAGTCTCCCCGCGAAAGGCCTCTGTGCAGTTGAAGATCTTTAATTTTGCTGGGCGTCGAAGTGGCGGAGCTTTTGGTGAACAACGAACAAGGAGGCCGGGTATCGCAGGATCCGCTTCAATGCTGCGAGCCTTCCGAGCGGCATGTACTTCTACCATACCACCGCTTGCAGGCAGGGACCACGACCGAGACC
>JADJHP010000020.1 GCA_016707525.1 Ignavibacteriota bacterium | reverse complement strand
GGCCAGCACACCTTCGCGACGAGCGGCGGGATGCCGGAACACCAGCGGTACGGCAGTCAGGCGAGCGCGGCAGCGGGTCCAGCCTACTCGGCGTGCATGTTTCTTCTTCACCACGGAGAACCTTCTGGTGCTCGCTCGCGGCGAAGCCCGTGAGGTGATCATGAAGATCGAGATCAACCAGTGCTAGGTGTAGCGGCACGTTGTTGTAGGTGTGGTCGAAGCGATCGGCGGCAACTGTCGAAGAGGTTGGTGGGGCGCCAACGAGCGGCGAGGCTCATGGGCATTACGATGAAGGTGATACCGAGCAGATCACCCCTGCACCACATCCATCGCCATGTCGCCCAGAGTCCGCCAAGGAAAATTGTGGATCGAGACGATGGTGCCGGATCAGCAGCACGATGAGCGTCATATCGATACCGATCACCGAGCAGAGAGAGCTTACGGGAGGAGGCGAGCCGCACACCGGCGGGAGAGCGAGAAGTTCGTCGCGACCTACGAATCCCATGAATTGCCGGGTCGTATACCGGTACTCGTGTAGGTGTACTGCAACGGTGAATGGGATCGCGTAAGGGCTACCGCCGTGCGGTGAGCGACGCCGATGACGTAGGTGAAGGGGAGATGGCGAAGCACAGCGTGGTGAACAACCCGGCTGAATACGCGAAGTTTGCCGCCCCGGTGAAGATCCAGTGCTGAAGTTCCATGTACGGCGAGAGGCCGGACATCCACCACGGGATCATGCAGCCACCCGCAGTGAAATATCTTTCCCCTCCTTGTTCACCTTCATGGAAGAGAAACAGACCGATCCCTTACGATGATGATGAAGTAGAAGATCACCACGAGGTCAAAGAGATTGACCGCTTTCATGTTATCCTTGTCTTGACGTGTCGTTGAGTGTGGAAGTGCCCGGGGGGAGGATGTCCCAGGGGCGGGGAAAACTACGCACTGCGCGAACGGTCGATCATGCCGGGTATCGACGCTGTGCCTACAGCAGCGGTATGCCTATGAGCGGAACCGGATGCTCGTGTGGACGGTGCGGATGTGGCGACAGGCAGTGTCCATGCACCGGTCTGGGGCCGGCGGAGCGGCCACGGGGTGCCCGACACATGCGAAAGTATACTGCTCATCCCGCAGAAAGTCAACGGAAGTCTTGGAAGGGTGTAACCTAGGAACGTCGATTGTTGCCGATGGCATCGTTGTTTTTTGGGGCTCATGGCCACTATTGTTCACCCCCTCCGGAAGCGCTTCCCTCAGCTGCGCAATTTCGAGAGAATTCACGGTGCGGAAAAGGGGCACGGGTCTTGATATAGACAGGGAAGAACTCGCAGAGAAGGCGCAAGGGATCCTGCCGGATGAAGATACTCATAGCTGAAGACGATGCGGTCTCGAAACTTGTCCTGATGACCAAGTTGCAGTCGATGAAGTTTCATGTCATCGCGGCCAACGACGGCCGGGAAGGATGGGAACTCTACCGCGCGGAACACCCGGATGTCGTCATCACCGATTGGATGATGCCGTTCATCGACGGGCTTGAGTTCACGCGCATGATCCGGGCAGATCGCAGGCCCGTGTATCCGTATGTCATCATCCTCACTGCTCTGGGCGGGAAGGGGAGTTACCTCGAGGGGATGAACGCCGGAGCGGATGATTTCATCACCAAGCCCTTCGATTTCGAATCGCTGAACGCACGCCTTCGTGTCGCCGAGCGGCCTCGCGCTCCATACGGAGGTTGCCGAACCCGGGGCTCGCTTGTCGTCCGGAGTGCCGCCGCATCCAGCATGCCGACACAATGGGAGACCGTGCAGGAGCACGTCGCGCGGATCTCCGAGAACCACGTTGCTTCGAGGAAGTGCCCCGAGTGCGCCACACGGAACGGATAGACTCCGTTCAGCACGGGTGGTACGCCGGTCCGCACACCAGCCCTGATCGCCCCACCGATTCCGCTGCATCCTGCGCATGGGTGACACCTCCGGTACTACGATCGATGTAGCGTAGGAATACAACGTTTTCCCGATTGCAGCGGCGTGGCCATTCCGATATCATGGACATCAGGAGGCGAGGACGAAGCGGACTCCTGTGCCGGGGAACCGGGACGGGGTTCATGTCGCCCGGACCAGCATGCAAGAGGCGGGGCAATGTTCAACAAGGAGAGGCGACCATGACATTCGTGCGGATGATGGCAGTTGTGCTGGCGGTGATGATCGTGGGGTGCTCACCGGAATCGTCCGGTCCCGGGGGATCGGGAAATGGCAGCGTCCAATTGATGGTTTCCGGCGGTGCCGATCAGGGTACCGTGCGGCTCGGGAAAACCAGCGGAGCCACCGGCGTCCTTGCCCCGGTCGAATCGCTGGAGGTCTCGCAGGCGCTCATCGTTCTGAAAGATATCCATTTTCTCGGCGCGCCCGATTCTGCAAGACTCCGGGATTCCGTTGAATGCAGATTTGACGCGGACAGGGAAGACCATGATGGCTGGAAGAGGGATTCCACGATACACTTCAAGGGGCCCTTCATCGTCGCGTTGCATGATACCACCCCCGTGCAGATCGCTGTGGATACGATCAGGCCCGGACAGTATTCGGGCATCAAGTTCAATATCCACAAACTCCGCATGTCCGATGTGACGCGTGATCCGCTGTTGCCCGATTCTCTTGTCGGCTACAGTGTGGTGGTCGCCGGATCGGTGAAGTATCCGGGCGGCACGTGGGTACCGTTCCTGTTCAAGGCGGATATCGATGAGGACTTCAAGGTGAAGGGGGATTTCACGGTCGCCGAAGGGCAATCCGTCACACCCTACGTACTGAAGTTCGATCTCGGTTCGTGGTTCAGAACCGCGAATGGCAGGACGCTCGACCCCAACGATCCGGCGGACCGTCATTGGATCCGTTATGCCATCAAGGCGTCGCTCAAGGGGCGGATGGCGGGCGGCAGGGACCACGATCATGATGGCCGTCCGGATAAGCATTTCTAGGTGTAGCACCCGCACGGATGGACGATTGGAGCCGGGGAGTGCCTTGACAACAGCTCCCATCTTCAGTACCTTATTCCATTCGTTCTCGGGGGACATAGTCGAGCGTTGATCGAGAGCCCCTCGTGCATCGGAGGGCTCTCAATCCCTACGGCGTTCCGATCGCTAGCGTACATGGGGCGGCCTACGCCCCTGCGGCACACCGCCGCACCAAGGACTCTACTAATCATATACATCCTTCTCATTGAATGGAGATACTCATGGCTCATTTGCCCCCTGCACCTCGCATCGTGCAGCGCGCATTCCTGTTGCTCCTGCTCGTTGCCGCTCTTCCTCTCGCCACGACTGCGCAGTACCTGATGTCGCCGCAGCCCGGTGATGTGTACAAGGAATTCATGCGGACGATGAGCGGCGACGATTGGCGCGTCACGGACCCGAACATCAACCTCGATGTGTATCCCCAGGCGGGCGCGTTCCTCCCGAATCCCACACTGGACCTTGACGTGGACGATCTCTCCGGTGCTGTGCGTGCGGAAGCCATCGTCAATATCTGGGGCGGCCACGTCGGTACCGCGGGGAAGAAGATCCGTTTCAATGGGAACGGCTGGATCGACATTCCGGAACTCGGCGGTGGTAACGGTATCCCGGACGGGCATGATGGCTTCAACTACATCTCCCAGATGGACCTCACCATCCCCGTGCCGCTGTCGGACCTGCATACCGGCACGAACACGTTTCAGGGAACGAACACCGGGCAGACCGGCCCGTATGGTTTCGGCTGGGGGCAGTTCGGATGGTACAGCATCATCCTGCGCGTCTACTATGACAATGGCAAGACCCATTCCACGGGAAGCATCACGTCGCCTTCCGGGAGCGGAACGATGGGCGAGAACCCGATGATCTCCGCGAGCGTGAGCGGCGGGACCGACCGGGTGGATTTCCTTGCGTATTATGATGGATACGACACGGACGGCGACGGGGTCTGGCAGGAATATCATCATGACTCGCGCCGCCGCTTGGCGGCGAATGCCGAACCGACCATCAAGAACCACGTTGGCACGGTGACGGGTGGCGGGTGGCAGACGGTGTGGGATACGCGGTATGTGCCGGACCAGGCACCGGGGAGCATCAAGCTCGTTGCCCGGATCCGGAATGGCAATGGTGTCTGGTATGTGTCGCCCGAGGTCTCAGGGTTAACCCTGCAACGGTCGGGGAGTTACGTGCGATTGTATAAACCCCTGGATATGCCCGAACGCGCATGGGCACGCGGCGACCTTGATGAAGTGAACGTTCACTACAACGTGACGGACGATGTCTCGCAGGCCACGGAAGTGGTCGGTATGGTCCGCACCTGGAACGGCATCGACGGTGCCCAGGAGCCGGGCGACTACAATTATCGCAGGTTCAACGGTTGGACGGATGGTGAGTACGGCGGGAACCATGCCTATGCCTTCAACATCCGCTCGTATCCGACGGGAGATCTGCAGTCCGGGACGAATTCCATCACGTTCTTCTCGTCGAATATCCTCCATCACGGCATCGAGATCCTCTGGCCGGGTCCCGGCCTGATCGTACGGTATGGCGGCAGTGCAGGGAACTTTGGCCCGAGCATCAGCAGCCATCCGGCGAACCGCAGTGTCGCAGTTGGCGCGACGGCGTCGTTCTCCGTCGGCGCGAGCGGGACTGCGCCGCTCCGGTACCAGTGGCAGAAGAACGATGCCGACATCGATGGGGCGACGGGCTCGAGTTATACCACCCCGGCAACCAGCTCCGGTGACAATGGCGCAACGTTCCGGTGTGTGGTCACCAATGACTATGGTACTGCGACGAGCAACCGGGCAACGCTGACGGTGGGAAGCGGGACGACATCGCCGGTGATCGACAAGGAACCCACGGACCAGACAGTGATCGTGGGTGCGACCGCGACATTCACGGTGCAGGCATCCGGCACGGCACCGTTGACCTACAAGTGGCAGAAGAACAGCGCCGACATCGATGGTGCCACGGAACCGTCGTACACGACGCCACCGGTGAGCAAAGCCGACAGCGGCGCACTCTTCCGTTGCATCGTCAGCAATGGCGGAGGCGATACGCCCAGCGCAGCGGCGCGGCTGATCGTGGTGAGTTCTGCTGCGCCCACGATCCTGTTCGACCCGGTCGACCAGCTTGTCGGCGTCGGGCAGCCTGCCACCTTCACCGTGCGCGTCCAGGGTGCCCCGCCGATCTCCTTCCAATGGAAGAAGAACGGCGCACCGATCAATGGTGCCACGGACTCCGTGTACACCACTCCGGCAACGAGCCTCGTCGACAGCGGATCGGTGTACCAGTGTGTCGTGAAGAACACTCTCGACAGCACCTTCAGCGCCGAAGCGAAGTTGAAGGTCACCACGGGCTCCGTCTCCGTCCTTGCGAATGCAGGCTTTGAACAGGGAACGGCATCGTGGGCGTTCTATACGAATGGGAGCGCCACGTTCACCGCTGCACCGGCCGGCCCGCGGAACCCGCATGCCGGTCGCGTGGCGGTCGCAACGGAAGGCAGCAACGTGCAATTGTACCAGACCGGCGTGACACTCGAAGCCGGTGCGCAATACAGGTTGTACTTCCGTGCGTACAGCACGTCCGGCCATGATGTCTCCGTGAGCATTCAGAAGCATGCGTCACCGTTCACATCGTACGGCGTATCGGGACAGGTCATCACTCTGGACACCACCTGGAAAGACCACTCGGTGACGTTCACCGCGTCAGGGTTTGCCGGTGTTGCTACGGATGCCCGCATGATGTTCTACCTTGCGCCGTACGACTCGGCCGGCGACGTGTTCTCCTTCGATGATGTGTCTCTCTCCAAGGTCAGCAGTGTGGCCCCGCTGGCAGTGACAGGCCATCCGGCGTCAGCATCGATCACGGTAGGCGACACGGCGGTGTTCATCGCCGCGGTCTCCGGGACCCCGCCGATCACGTATCAGTGGCAGAAGAACACGGTGGATATTTTTGGTGCCGACGGTCCGCGGTACGTTATCCCGCCTGCGGGGTCCGGTGACAACGGTGCGCAGTACCGCTGTGTGATCAAGAATCCCGCCGGCACGATTCAGACCAACAGCGCAACGTTGACGGTGAACGGGCCGGTGGTGATCGGCGCCCCGGTATTGCTGCTCCCTCTGAACGGCAGCGTGAGCGCCGCCACCACGCAGAACTTCGTGTGGAACAGGGGTGTTGCAGGTGTGACGAAGTACTGGTTCGAGATCGCGACGGATTCCCTGTTCACCGCCGGCCGGTCCGTGGATTCTTCGCTGACCGATACGACCAAGAACGTCTCCGGCCTGACACTCGCCAGTACCTACTACTGGCGCGTGCGTGCGGGCAACGCCGGCGGGTGGGGCCCGCTCAGCAGCACATGGAGGGTGCGTATCTCCCTGACGAGTGTTGCGGAGAACCGGACCACGCCGACGACCGTGACGCTGGATCAGAACTATCCGAATCCGTTCAATCCGTCCACAACGATCCGTTACAGTCTCCCCGCAAAGGCCTCTGTGCAGTTGAAGGTCTTTAATTTGCTGGGCGTCGAAGTGGCGGAGCTTGCGAACGGCGAACAGGAAGCCGGGTATCATGAGATCCGCTTCAACGCCGAGAGCCTTCCGAGCGGCATGTACTTCTACCGCTTGCAGGCAGGGACCACGACCGAGACCCGCCGGCTGTTGCTGGTGAGGTGATCGCGGTGTGCTTCCAATGTCAGGGGCCCGGGAGGACGACTTCCGGGCCCCTGTTGGTTTTCCACCCATACGCGGATCGTGGATCCCGTCCCGGATCCGGCCGCCATCGATCGGCACTCTTCACGAGTGCGATGGAGCCGGGACGGGCCGCTCCCGATGCGGCCCGCCGGTGGGGCGCGGCGCTCATCAACGAACCTGTTGCGTGCTGACACACGGAGATCTGGGATCCCATCACCCCGGAGGGTTGCAATTCAGCGGCGGGATTTGTTGATTGCCTTGATGACACCCATGAAGCGAACACCAACAGGGGGATCGTCGCCCTCCTCCCCATCGTGTACGGAGGGGTTGGGCTTGGCGGGCATCTCCAGGTGCTCACGCTTTGCGGCCCTGGAAGGGACGCACGCGTCGCTCCTGCTCGTGTCCCCATGCACAAACCCGGCCGGGTCTCCCTGTTTCAGGAACGGCATCTGCCTTCCCAGGTCACGGTCTCGGCACCGGAACCGGCGATCATCGTGCAACTCGTTCCTGCGCAGCGTACCGGTTCCCGGATCGCGATCGCTCTTTGTGATGACGCCGTGCCTGGCCATCCGGCCGCGAGGCGGTCTCCTTCTCGTGCCCCCCCGTCGTCTCCCGTCTCCTCCTGATCTCTCCTGATCGAGCTGTCTTTGTGTGTGTGAGACGGTCCGATCGTTCTTCTCTGAGATGATGACGGCCGCCACTGCATGGTGTTGGCCCGCACCGTACGATCCTGGCGGGTGACGGGCGGCCTGGCGTGCCGCCCCCATCCAATGCCATGGAGGTACGACGATGAAGATCACCATTCGCCTGATCATCGCGCTTCTGATCGCTGCCGCGGCGGTTGCCGCACTCTTCTCCTGGAGCCAGGTAAAGAGCGACCGGGAATTGATGGAGAAAGAGCTCGATACACGGGCGAACGTACTTGCCGAGGGGTTCGAGGAGGCAATGCGTTCCGCCGTTCTCTCCGCGGACCAGGACCGCCTCAAGGCGCTGGTCGACCGGTTCGGCAATAGACCCGCCTTATCGGCCTGGCCCTTTTTGATAGTAGCGGTGCAGAACTTGCATCGACCGCATCATTGCAGGACGCGTCGCCGGCGGTCGCGGCACTGGTGTATGAGGCGATGGTACGCGACACGGCGGTGTCGGTGTTCGAGGTCCTTGGCCAGCGCCGCGTGCATCTCTTTGCCCGGCCGGTCCGATCGGGGCGACAGGCTTCAGGCACGATCCTCCTCTCGCACGATGCGTCGTTCATGGATGAACGGTTGAAGGGGATCTGGTACACGAATTTCTTCGGACTGCTTGTCCAGGTGGCCCTCATCATCCTTATCACGGTCGTCGTGGTCCGATGGAGCATCACCGGCCCGATCGCACAGGCAGCGCAGTGGTTGCGTGGACTACGCATCGGAAGGAATGTTGAGGAGTATCCGCTTCCGCGCGCCGAACTGCTCGGTCCTCTGGGCGTGGAGGTCTCGCTGTTTGCCCGCAGTCTAGCCCAGGCCCGCGCGGCGGCACAACGCGAGGCCCGGCTCCGCATGACGGGGGAGGCGCTCTGGACCCCGGAGCGGCTGAAGGAACACGTGCGGACGGAGCTCAAAGCACAGAATCTCTTCGTCGTGTCGAACGCGAACCGT
>JADJHP010000019.1 GCA_016707525.1 Ignavibacteriota bacterium | reverse complement strand
GTCAACACCGAGCCGCTTCCCACCGATCACCAGGTGTGAGCCATTCCGACTGAAGGTCGCATCACCGCGTGGATCGATCGCTGTCAGAGCCCGTGTTCAGACTCGCACCATTGAAGTTGTCTGAAACAATGGAAGCCATGGAGGGCGGGGCGCCGCCGGAACTGCCCGGCGTCCGATGCTGCTGACGGTCACGGAACGAACCATTGATCGTACTGACCGCCTGCAGCGTGTCTTTACGAACCCGATCGTCATGCGCGCGGGCACCTGGGTCGAAGCCTGCCATCGGTGGCGTACTGGCGCCCGAACCCGAAAACGGTCATGTTATTCTCCATGTTCCAGTACTGGTCCTCGAGGTTATCATCTTCACTTGATGGGCCAGATACAGGAACCGGCGAGAGCCACTGTCTCGAAAGTACGCTTGTTCCGGTGCCGCGATATCGCCGACGAACAACGCGTTGTCCGTCGATCGCTGCCCGGACGACCGTCACCCAGAAATCGTTGCGGGATCGTATGTCCCACCCGGCGTTCCCTCATACAGCATCCGAAATGCTCCCGCCACCTTTGTTACCGTCAGGCGCGCAAAGCGAGGGTGAAATTCCCCAGCGTAGCGCGCCCAGAGGAGCCATCGGTGGACTGAGATGAAACCGTCGCTTTCAATGGGCCGGTGGAGGTCAGAGTGCTGGTGGAGTTCGTGTATCCCGGATGGGCGATCGCGCCAAGGTTCGGTATGCCCCGATACTCACCTGCCGATCCTCCACCCACATGATAGTTGATCCAGTCATTCCCACCCAGATCCACCATACTCGAAAAGCCGCACCCTGTTTGTGATAGTAAGAACGACGCAAGCTGGGTGGACACAAAGAATAACTCGCCTGCCCTTCATCCTGCACATTGTCGGTGACGGTGACCTTGTTCGTGAACGCTGGTGCAACGAAACTACCCCCCGTTTCGAAGTAAACCTGGTAGTACCTCGTCGCTCCCGCGGCGGTGGTCCCCATTCATCAGGAGCACGACGGGTACCAGCCGCGTTCGTTGATCCGTTGGACGCACCAGCATCCCTGTCGAACTGGAACATCACCGCCCAGTCCAGCACAGTACCGCTTGCATTCACCTCGATCACGCGCAAAGAGTTGGTGTTCAGGGTCCCCGATGGACCGAGCGCTGTCGGCATCTGGGTGAAGTTCACCCGTAACTGCCGGCCCGGTCGGTGCGCGCATATCCTGCTGCGGAGACGCTCACCCGGAACACGACCAGCGCCACGCTGCATTCCACCAACCCGGTGTGAGGCGGCGCTCGTCACCGTGAGCGTTGCCGCCGTACTCGTGGCTGGACTGCCATGGGCGTTCGACACCACACACCGGTACGTGCTCCCGTTGTCCCGCCCGCGCCGTGGCCCGGGTCGTGGCGCTCGATGAGGTCGCCCCTGCGATGTTCGTACTGTTCTTCTGCCACTGTTGCCCCAGCGGTGCCGTCCCGCTGGCACTCACCGTGAACGTGGCCGTCTGGCCTACGGTCGCCGTCTGGTGCACCAGGTTGGCGGGGTCGAGGCCGGGCTTGTGTTGCCGCTTTCATGCCGTCGGATCCTCCGGACTGATCGGGGATCGGTGTTGAAGAAAGTAATCCACGAGCGCAGTGAATGCCGGAGGGTACCGCCTGCATTCCCCGCGAACGGTCCGATCGCGCTCATCGTCAACGCCTGCGCGAATACCACCCCCTGCGTCACGGGTCGTCCCGTTCGTCGAGTACGATCCCGTCACTGCGAACCCACACGCTTCACCCGCAGGTACACCAGCACCTACCGTCACCGAGACATCCGCGCGGATGGTGGGAACATTGTTCGTGAAGCTTGCCGCGAAGAACCTCGTACCGGCGGCATCCCGCACAAGATCGAACCGCAGGTAGTTCGTCGCATCCTGCTGCACCTGGATGCCCTGCATCTGATACTCTGATGTCATCCTCCCCATCGAGCTTCCTCCGCCTCGAAGTCCGTGTTCGTCACCGCCTGCATCACCCGCGGAGCGCCTGTTCCCGTCCGACCAGACATCGTGCGCCACTCCCGCCGGCACAGCGATGGAAAAGCAGGTCCCCGCCGTCCAGCTCCCGGAAGCGTAGACGTCGCATCACCGCGCGGATTGACCGCCATCCACGGGGACGTGTTCAACGGCGTCCCGTGTGGAAGTCATCGAGACGATCCCCGAAGCAGGGGGCGCGTTGCTCCTGCCCGCACCATCGCTGAGGGGTCGGTCGCGACCGCGATTTCACGAGGGTTTTGCCCCGGCACGGGCTAATTGAACCGCCTGTGCATACATGCATCGCGTGTATTCCATCACCACTGATGAACGTGACGGCATACGCAATGAGTGAAAAGGGCAGACGGTATCCGGAACGCATACGACCCTCCAGTATTGGAATATGATTGCTGATGGAGATCGCACTGTTGATGCGAGATGAGATCTCTGGTATGCCTGCTGGCAGGACAGGAAGGGTACGCGGAAAGGGGGGCGGAATGCCTGACGCGTCCTCCTCTCCTCGGTCCCAGTGTTGAACGAACGCGGATCGCCGGCATTGCTTTGAACAGCCTGTGGAAAGGAAGAACAGTGCCGGAAACGACCGTAACATATGAAACAGCCCCTCCCGGAGAGGGTTCCCCCAACAGAATCTCCCGGGCACAATTGCGAGGGGATATATGTTTTCCCTGCAAATAACTATGCGGACATCGGGTCCGGACAGGTGTCAGGGGAGTATATGTTTCCCCGCCATATACTTGGACATCGGTTCCCCGGACGGTTGTCAGGGGATGATCCTGGCCGAAGCGCAGGCCTTGGGGGCGTTGCATGCACCGCCCCTGGAATCCACGTTAGTGTCACTGATACTATTTCATGAGGAGAGATTTGCGTATCAGAAAAATTACCTGCTTGCATGCGACAGTTAGTACACCCCGCTTGCAAAGGTTGGCCCCATCGAAGCGCGCGCTTCGTGAACGCCGGCCACCTGCTCACCCCTCTCACCGGTTCCGCCACCTCGCGGCCCAGTGCATCGAAATCTTTTACACTGACCGGTGATCGCTCCGGCAGGCACAATACCGGATCGTGGTCGAGGGGATTGGAGCAGGTTCGGATAGTTCTGGTCGAGGAGCGAACCGGACGGGCGCGGTGGAATACTCCTCAACACCTGTCCGCAGTGGCATCAAGCACATCGAGAGTACGCAGCGCGTGAAAGGTGGACCGACCCACGACGGATAGAGGGACGCCCGTACTTCTTGTTCCCCATATACGCGATGCCCGGCTTCACGCCGGATACGGCTCGTGATCGGAGACCACCGTGTTTGCCCGACCGGGTGCTCCAGCGGGTATGAGCGCCATGCAGCCCGTGGTGGTACGGGTAGGAGTGTAGTAGCGATACGCGACGGCGATCCCTCCCCACCACGAAGTGTAGCGGCTGGGGCCTCACTGCCGAGCGCGGTATCGGCAAAGGCCCCGAACCGCCGGGTACTGCCTACGCCGTACCGGATGACATATTGTGTTAGGACGAATGAGGTGATGAAATCGAATGCACAGAAGATGGTGTCATTCTGGTGTAGGCGATCGACGTTTCCATGGCTTCGGAAATGCACCGGCATACTTGTAGGCCCGGAGACAGAGTTCGAACCCCGGATGCTGTCAATGCACACCTGGCCCGCGGTATCAACATGGGAGATCCACAGCATATAGGGACCGGGGATCCCATACGTACAGGAAAGGCCGGTGAACGCGGAAGTCCCGCCGGTCGTGGTCTCACGCGCGGAAGTGGAATCGATCTGATACCAGAAGAACCGGAGTTTCTTTGTGGACGTGATCGTGTGCTGACGTAGTAGCGGTCCCCTGAAGGCAGTGCCATCGTTCGTCGTGGTTGCGAGATCCGTGAACTTCTCCCCGCCTCCGAGGTCGTGACCGCGGTCGTAAGATAGCCGGGTGTCCCCGGCCCACGTTACCGGAGGCACCGGTCGCCGTACTGTACCGATAGACAAGGATCTGATCCTGAAGTATGCCGCGTGTGGAAGCATACATACGCGTTCCCTTCAGGATCGTGGTGAGACCCTGTTCAACGGATAGGTCGCGTTCCAATGCTCCTTCTCTGACCACGTCTCACCACCGTCTGTCGAGAAGATTCAGGGTCCAAGAATCACCAGTAGACTTCCTGACGTGGAGAACCGCGATCAAATTCCCGTTCCCGGGATGCTTAGTCGAAGTCCCACCCAAACGATGGAGTCCCGCGCACCCCCAAGCATTACATCAATCCCGGCGATCCCCAGGATAGCCGCGAAGACGCCGATGACCGCCATGAGATCCCGACATCGACCGACGACGCGGGGAGCTGCGGATTCAAGCGCGGCGAGGTCCGCGATCACTACCATCATGGTCACCTGCATTCCATTTTCCTTTTCACTTCCTGTACGGATGCCCGTACACCATTCCCCGGCACGCTCATCAGCCACCAGATCGATCACAGCATTCGAACGTTCCTCCGGCGCGGGGCGCCTGGAAGTATGCACTCTGCGCACGGACGGCACACAGTGTTGTCGGCATGCCGGCATCACGGAACGAACCCGTGACCGCAGACGCCGGACGAGGAGAGGCTGTAACAAAGAGCTCCTGCGCCGTGGCACAAGGTGAAAACGAGTACAAGAAACACAATGATGCAATGTCTCATCCGTGAACCTTTCTGTGTGATTGACAGGCGACCCCTGCATCTGGGCGATGGGATGGCGCAAGGAGCGGGAGCCTGTACAGGCAATACAGCACGTACGGAAAAGGTTGGTGGTCACACGGGGCGGTGTGCTTCAGGTCACATCCGGACGAAGATGGTGTGCCTTGGGCTGCGGCGATCAGGACTTACTCGGCGTCCGGCCGCAACGGCGTTGCAGACATGGGTCCCACGACTGTCTTAAAGGGCCGGATGCGCCATGATGCCACAAGCCCGTGGGCGACATACGGGTCCCGTTGTACGAATCCTTCCACGATCTCACGTGACGCGCACCGGAAGATGAGTACCGTGGTATCCATAGGGTCTTCGAGTGCGCCTCCGATCAAGAGCTCACCCCGGTCTGCGTATTCCCACGCCAGTCGGAGGTGCTCGGCCCGGTATTCAGCACGCCGGACGATGTATGCCGGCGCGACATTGTAGAGGAGAATGAAATCCATGAACGTGAGATCCTTTCAGTGTGATAACGACGGACACGCAAACACGGGAGCGGATGACGGGGTGCATCCGGGCATGGAGATCGGTACGCCTCTGGATCCCCGGATGGGGTCGCCATTCACACGATATCAATGATCGCAGATGCCATCTTGCCGTTTCGTCTGTTCGCGCTTCCGGACGCTGACCCTGATGGGCGGCAAATACAAAGAGAGAGGTGCGCCAGCGCCATCTTACTTTGTCAAAGCCGGCGCACGCTTACTCGTGAGTCTCTTGAGGTGCTCGGTGAAGTAGCGGAGATTGGGATCCTTATATCGCGTGGCCAGATCGACCGCCTTCTTCATTGCAGCTATCGCCTCTTTCTTCATGCCAGCCTTGTCGTACGCATCGGCAATGCCATCCAACGCATTGGCAGAGTGTGGGTTGCGCTGGGTGTTGCGCTTGAACAGTTCGGTCGCTCGGAATATTCCCCTTCGCCAGTTCTTCACTTTTGAGGTTGTTGACCACGTCCTCGGGCACCGGGATCGTCTATCCTGCGACGTCCTGACACTTCACCGAAATGCTGCTCGGCATACGCAAGGCCCTTCTCCAGAAGATCGTCAGGGAACCGGTACCCTGCATACAACCGGCGCAACGCGTCGATGTGTGCGACCAACGGACTACTGGTATGGGTCTCCATCCGGATATCCTTTGCGATCCAGCGAAACCCCCTAGAGGGGAATTCTTCTCGACTGTTTCCTGCAACCTGTGATCGTCGGCCAGCGCCTGACCGGAATCATCTGACCATGCAAAGTAGAGAAAGGCCCTCTCAGACCATTGTCGGTCTGTTGAAATGCCTGCTCCAGGGACCGTTGAGGGAGATTGTTATCCCAATCGAGACTTGGGCTCAGTGCAATATAGGCATTGGAAGGAGAAGGCTCGGACGTCAACGCAAAAGAACGAACTGTCCACCGCCGAATGACCGCACAGCATGCGGTACCGGTTCGTTCGATAGGTTCGCTCGATCGCCGGAATGAGTTCCTGTCGAGAAATCTCTTGGGGAAACGGGTTCTGCGCCTCCACCACCGACCCAATGCGGGGACCAGTCGGTCTGGGTATAATCACGGATCCGTACTGTGCTGGTGATCGCCACGACGATGAGTTCCGGGATCCCGCCTTTCGCGAGGGGCGAACGTCGCAGAGCCTGCCGTATGCAGGAAGTGTGATTCACCATCAAGAACGTAGAGCACCGGATAGCTGCGGGTCCAATGCCCAATGATAAAATCTCCTTAACCAGGCACACCTGAAATGTACGGTCTTCCTTGAGTACTGCAGAATGAAGTGTGCTCCTTGCCCCGGTAACAGGGGCATCCCCGAAGCCTGTCGTGACGAAAAGAGCAAGGGCCAGAAGCAATTGCAGTCTGAACGGCATTCTGTCTCCGTCGAACGTGGCTCCATCACTGACCTGCCGGTGGCTCCCAGGGTTCCACCTTGTTCCCATCGGGGTCCATGACCCAGGCGAACTTTCCGTACTCCGACTCATCGATCTTGTCGAGACGTTACATCCCTTCGGCCTTAAGGGCCTTCACCAGGACATGCAGATCGGCCACACGATAATTGATCATGAACGGCGGAGTACCGGGAGCAAAGGAATTGCTTTTTGCGTCGCCGATCGTCCCTTATCGTGGTTTCCCCCGGTCGGCGTGCCCTCCGGATCCGTCCAACTAAAAGCGGTTCCTCCCCACTCCTGAACGTCGATCCCGAGGTGATCTTTGTACCAGGCCCTGAGAGTGACGGGATCGGGAGAATGGAAGAAGATCCCACCTATGCCGGTGACTCGCTTCATATCGCTATCCTTTCGTTGATGCCGATGATCTGATGCGTCAATGGGACAACGGCTATGGGTGAGCCGTGGAGCGGGTCATCCGGGCACACGCGTATCATATTCCCGGAGTTGCTTCCCCGACCACCCATCCTCACCACGTGTGACGTGTACCGACCTTCCATCGGACTCGCGGCTCAGAGTCCCTTCCGCCCCGTGCGGTCTGCGCCACGGCGCGCCGCCTCGATCGCGGCAATGTCGATATTGCGCATGGTCATCATCGCTTCGAACGCGCGTTTCGCCGCAGCGGGATCGGGGTCGGTGATCGCTTGGGTCAGGGCCAACGGCGTGATCTGCCATGAGAGTCCCCATCTGTCTTTGCACCACCCGCAGGCGCTCTCCTGCCCACCATTGTCAACGATCGCATGCCAGTAGCGGTCCGTTTCGGCCTGGTCCACGGTTGCAATTTGAAACGAGAATGCTTCGCTCTGTTTGAATGCCGGCCCTCCGTTGAGCCCGAGACAGGGAATGCCCAACACGGTGAATTCCACCGTCAACACATCCCCCTCCTTGCCTGATGGAAAGTCCCCCGGTGCCCGATGCACGGCATCTACGGATGAATCGGGGAAGGTCGCAGCGTAGAACCGTGCTGCATCCTCCGCGCCCCCATCGTACCAGAGGCACACCGTGTTCTTTGCGGTTTTCTTCATAACACCTCTCCGTTGAGATAGGTTCATGCCCTGAAGTACGACAACAGCACCAGGCGTTCCTTTGCAGCGTGAATGGCAGAGATGAAGGAACTCCAACTGACCAACCCGATACCTTGCACAAAGTCGATGGTTGCGGAATTCCACGGATTCCGGTACTTTGCTCCATGAACCAACATACTCAATTCCCGGAAAATGTTTCCGCGCCATTCTGCCGGGGTCATGTGTCACTGCCCGTACCCGCCACACTCTGTGGATCCGATAGAACGTACGAAACGCGTCTGGCTTTTCCCTGCCCACCTCACCCGCCAGGCATGGGACCAGATCATCGAGATCCGATGCGGCGAGAGCTGAACCGACGACAATCCACAAGGAGACCGTGATGCCAACACTTCGTACCACCTTCGTGATGATGTGCCTTGTTCTTGGTGCGTCCGTGTGCCACGCTCAACAGGTGGCAGACCCGGAGAAGCCCGCATACGATCCCGCTCTGGCGAAAGCCGTAGGCGCGGACGAACGTGGCATGAGGGGCTATGTCCTGGTGGTTCTGAAGACCGGACCGAACCGCGTGCCCGCAGGCCCGGATCGAGACGAGATGTTCAAGGGCCACTTTGCCAACATGAAGCGTCTCTCCGCGGAAGGCAAACTCGTCCTCGCCGGCCCGTTCGATGGTGTTGATGGGTGGAGGGGACTTTTTATTTTGCTTCGACCGATATCGAGGAAGCCAGGCAACTTATCGCGACAGACCCTGTCGTAGCCAGGGCGAAATGGTGCCTGAGTTTCATCAGTACTATGGAACCGCAGCGTTGATGCTCATGCGTGACCTGCACGACAAGATCACGGAGAAGCCGATGTGAATCACTGTGCTGCGGACGCACACGCCGCGGGTTCCTGCCGCCTCACGGATCGCTGGCCCTCTTCTCCATGATCACGGTGCCAACCCCGATGCCCCCGACGCGGAGTCATGTGCACTCTCTTGTTACGTTGCCGCCTCCGCTGCCTCCTGAGGAGAGCCTTTGAACCTGTCGATCACGACGACAATGGCAAACAGGGCAAATGCCATCGAGAGTGCCAGGTAGGTCCAGAGCGCAAGATCACCGACAGTGAGCGCGATGTGGAAGAGATCGCCCCTGAGGTAGAGCACGAGAAGAGGCGCGATGACGGTGACGAGTATTCCGGGCAGTGATCAGCAGATGGTTCATGTGTATGGTGGCAACCCCGCCGCCATCGGCGCACCATCAGGCGCGCCTGTGGCCGGGGGGGCGATCAGTGTATGGTTTGGACCGTCCTGAGCAACGTGGAATCGAAAATGTCTGCTGGCGAGACCACGGTCCCTTCAAGAGGCACATGATCTCCATATCTCTGCTTCATTTTCTCCCGCACGATCGGCGCCGACAGATCGAAATCCCGCAATTGTCGTAACTTCCCACTCGAATCCCCAGCGCCCTGTCGAAGAGCTTCCAAACTAATTCCGAACAATAGATGGTGGAGTCACTCCATCCAAACGTCAGATCATAGTGCTTCCCTTCAAACATCGGAACAAGGTTGTGGATCTTCGCCAGGCCCTGCGTATCAAGCACGCTGTCCGCGCCATGGAGACGCTTGATCACGCAGTGCCCGTTTTCACCTCGCGCGATCCACTTTTCCAATGCGGTGAAACGCACCGGTTCGACGGCTTCGAAGACACAAGGTGACCCATTCCGGAATAGGACGATGCCAACGTGAGTGTATCGGGACTTTGTCGCCGACTGAATAGCCGGACCTTGCCCGGTGGAGGACCTGAAGACGATATCTCCCTCGTGGACAGCCGGATCCTGTGAGAGGAGTTCAGGCCGTGCGGAGAGAAGCAGGAGAATCAAAAGTCCAGAATATCGTGACATGTTCATGTTGGAACCCCTTAACGGTTCACGGCTCATCCCGAATTGACGCTACGTACCGATGTCCTCTATGCCGCTGCGAAATCGAGGATCCCGCTTCACGGGACCAGCGCCGCGACACGACTGGTGAAGGTGACAACCTCAACCAACACAAAAAATGGTGAAGGTCAATACCCGGTTGTTCTTTGCACGGCGCCGGGTCGTAGATCCCGCCGCCGTCTGGCGGGGGCGCCGTTGATCAGGGGTGGGTGCCTCCGGCCAATCTGCGTCCGGACGTCTTGGATCGGCCTGGTGCCTCCCGAGTACTGCTCTCGAAATGTCCGCATAGATGAAGTTCTCGGGGGCCACCGGGCTCCCGAAGAGACGCCGCAGAAGCGACAACTGACCGATGTGAGTCATGACATCGGAGAACGGACCCTGCAACAGTTGGAGTTCTGAGATCTCTCTCAGTGGCGTTCCGACCTCGAGCAGCCTGGATACGTCTTCCAATACCTCGTGAAAGCGATCGATCTCAGCATCGGGGCTGGCAAGTGCTTCCGGCCAATAGGTCCCACCTATCATGTATGTCCGGGCGTATCCCATCACACTCGTCATGTGCCGAAGGAGCTCACCCGGAGTTCTCACCTTGTTTCCAGCCGAAAAGTGCCAGAATTCTGGTGGCGCAGCACGAATAGCTTTCTGTGCATGATATGCGATTGATGCTAGAAAGTGCCTCAACACCTCTCGCTCTGATATGTTCGTCATGGTGATTCCCTTCTGCACAGAATTGGGCCCGCCCCCTGATGGTCGCGGCTCATCCCATCCCGCCCGGAGTGAGCGAGCCCGCGAAGCGGGTGAGGCGAACTCCGTAGGCGGGACGAGGATTCCGCACGGCGGGACCTGCGCTGCGACCCGACTGGTGAAGGTGACAACCTCAACCAACACAAAAATTGGTGAAGGTCAATACCCGGTTGTTCTTTCCACGGCGCCGGGTCATAGATCCCGCCGTCTTGACGGCGGGGTGCAGCCGCTGGTGAGGCGACAGCACTGCTACTCCATGGTTGCCGTTTGCGCTGCGTGATGATTCTGAAGGATATGAGCCCATTGCTATTCGTCCTTGTGAAGGAGATGTCTAAACGTGGAATCGAGTTGCATCTCCCTAAGGCCGCCGAACTTAAGAACCTTGCCAGCCGGATCCACCAAGATATGTGTTCCCGCGCCTGCGTCAAAGCGAGTCGACACGGAAGAGACTCCTTCTTTGGGCACCGCAACCACTGACCATGGCATAGGCCAACGCAACTTTCTAAACCCGCCGATCTCGGATGGGTATTATTGAGTGACACGCTGAGGATGTTCAAACCGGCTCTGCGATACTTGTGGTATGCCTCGTGAAGGGCTGGCATCTCAGCGACACAGGGGGTGCACCACGTTGCCCAGAATACGAGGAGAAGATGATTGCCGAGGAACGATGCATTTGTGAGCACCTGATTGGAGTCTTCCACCGAACGAAATGAAAACTCAGGAAGTACGGAAGCGATCCGGATGGCTTCGCGCGGTGCATACAAATCCAACGCTTGCCGGGCTCCGATCGTGCCTGCAAAGTCTGTTCGCAGGCGGACAGTATTCTCAGCACCTTAGCATCATTGTGCGCTTGTTTTGCTTCAGCACATTCGTAAAAGAGCAGATAGGCTGAGTACGAGCGCGATGGATAATTGCCGAGGAGAGAGGCGTAGTACTCATCCCCCATTTGTGAGAGATGCCTAGTCGCCAGACCTAGCGATCCGTGGTATGCCCAGGCAAGAGAGGTTGGCAGAACGTTCGCAATCATGTCACGTCGGTTTGGATCACGTAGAGGCACACCCCCGCGTTCGTAACATTCAAACACTTCAAGTGTGAGTTCGTCCTTGAGCAAGGTGTCGTTCGTTGCCGCTTCTTTCTTCGCAAGGGTGTCTGCCAGCGCAAGCCAATGAGACGCGACCGATTGGGCAGGCAACCCGTCGCGCAGATGGCTCTGAAGTGCTAGATTTGCAAATGCCATGTGACGTTCGAAATTGTCTTGTAGGCCTGCAAACGCAGCGAACAATGACGAAGAGTCGTGGTAGTGAACGACGCCGCCTTGACCAGCCTCCCGCTCAGGCGGACGGTATTCGATGATTGCATGGCCGTTTCTTGCGGGGACCACGCAAACATATTCATTGCCCTCTGCTATTTGATAGCGGTCTGCCGATGCCCCGATCAAGGTGGTAGCAGTCCCCTTGGGACCCGTACCGTAGATCATGTACTGAACGCTGTCTCCGGCAGTTAGAATATCGGCTCGGAAACTGGCATCGGCTTGCTTGACAAGCGGAACGGTTTGGAAAGTTGCCCCATTGTCACTGCTCGTGAGGACCTCTATTTCGGAACGGGAGGTGTCGCAAAATGCCCGGGCCAGCCAAATGTCCAGTGAAATCTCTTCGTGGTGCTCAAGGGGCAAGGGAATGCAAAGTTCCTCATGCCCAACCCCACTACACAGAAGAACAAGTGGTCCAGTGTCGCGAGTTGAGATCTTGAACATCCCGTTTGCGTGGACCGCCTCTGTGTTCAGTATGGGACCATGGAGACGTGGCAGAGAAACGGGTATGAATGTTGCCTCCGCCAAACGCACATGGGCTACCGGCATCGGCCTACCATCTGCGCCCAGAAGTTGTCCCGTTATTGTTGACTCGTTGTTCTGGCATGCTACCATCATGGTGCTGAGGAGTACAACGACAAGAAGGAACCTCATAAGTCCTCCGGATTAGCACCGCTCAGGGATAACTAATGCATCTGTTTTGCTCTCAGATCTGCGTTCATTTCGGCAGAGGCTGACATGCTGTCGCCTAACGGCTCGCGGTTCATCCCGTCCCGCGCGGAGTGAGCGAACCCGCGAAGCGGGTGAGGCCAACGCCGAAGGCGGGACGAGGATTCCGCACGCCGGGAACTGCGCCGCGAAACGACTGCTGTTTTGGGAAACGCTTTTGGTCTCTTATAACCGAACACCCCCGTGTGACGAAGTGCCCAACCCCGATGCCCGTGGTGCGGCGTCAGGTCATAGAAACCGCCGTCGTGGCGGCGGGGTGCGGCCGCTGGCGAGGCGCCCGCCTCACTTGACTCTATCACAATAGTATCCATATACTGATATCGTCGAATAGGAGGCCATATGCCCGTTATCAAACCGATCTCGGATCTTCGCAATAAGGCCAACGAGATCTCTCAGCTGGTACACAATGCCGACGAACCCGTGTTCATCACCAAGAACGGCGAAGGCGATATGGTGGTGATGTCGCTGAGCCACTATGCGAAGATGCAGAAGAAGATTGAATTGCTCAACAAGCTTTCTGCGGCCCAGGCCCAGCACGCTGCCGGTGACACCGGGAGACTTCTCGCCCACGTCGTACGCGACATCCGGAAGAGGCTCCGTGCCTCGGCGTAAACGAGGGGTCCGACTTCTCGGGTTGGCCGAACGGGACCTCACTGACATTTATGATTACGTCGCAGCCGAGAACCCAACTGTCGCCGATCAATTGCTGATCCGCATCGAAAAGGATCTGAATGCCCTTTCGACCCAACCTCTGCTTGGCAGAATTCCACGTGATCATGACATCGCCATGCTGGGGTTCAGATACCTCATCATCGGCGATTATCTGGCCTTCTACCGCCTTGAGACCTCTGTCGTCCTTGTCTATCGCATTCTGCATGGGGGACGGGACTATTCGGATATCCACTAATATTTCCCGATACCCCCTTCCAATCCCGTGGCCCCTGGCGCCGCGGCAGGTCAAAGATCCCGCCGTCTTGGCGGCGGGGTGCAGCCGCTGGTGAGGGCGCACCACTGCCCTACTCATCGTGCACGGGGCTTCTTCAAGCCTGTGCGAATCTTGTTTTGTACCCGCGCAGGACTCCGCGGAGCCAACTGCTGAGAATAGTGATCGAGGAATGTCCTCACCGCGAGTGTATCGCGCTTACTCAATTCGCGTAGCGCCCACGATAGCGCCTTGACCACCATATCATGGCGGTCTCGAACGACCAACCTACAATGCCCAATGTGCGCTTCGCATCGCCCTCGCCGCCACGCGCACGGTTGTTCAGCGGCACAGTGCTCACTACTGCGACCCGTCTCCACCAATGATCCTCTGACCGGGTCCAGCCCTGGATTACACGGGTTGGGAGATTGCCGTCCCGCCAGGCTGGACCAGCCACGTAAGAAGCAAAGCAATCCACCTCGCCCCAACTGCGAATCCCCCTTCCGAGGGCGACTACATCCTTTGGTCGCAATGCGTGCGAGGCGTCGCGATGATGGGTAAGCACTTCATAGGCGAATAGTCGCTCCCATACGCCCAGGGATACCAATTGCCGGGACATACTGATGACCGATCGTCCGGATGATGTCTTGAGCCTTTTCGACCACGCACGACGCACGAGACGGAACGATGGAGCGTTCTTTGTAGGCATGCTCGCAAGGGAACTTTGTATTTCGGGAATGAGCGTCTTCATGTACCCCGGATTATGCGGCCTAACGGCTCGTTGCAACTTGTCCCGTCCCGCCCGGAGGTAGCGAACCCGTGAAGCGGGTGAGGCTAACCCGTAGACGGGACGAGGATCCTTCACAGCGGGACCCCCGCCGCGAAACGACTGCTGAATTTGAAAACCTCAACCAACGCTACAAATGAATAAGATAGATACCCCGTTACTCCAGACGCGGCGTCAGGTCAAAGATCCCGCCGTCTTAGGGGCGGGGTGCAGCCGCTTGGGCACCGGCTGCTATAGAGTTATTGGACAATAGAGTGCGAATATCATTTCGTTCGGATCAGGATGGCCCCTGGTCACCTGCGTCAAGTGCCTGATGATATCCGAGTGTGTACTTGTGATCCATACACCATGCATACACGGATTGCCAGCGTTGAAGCATGTTGGACGCGCCAACGCATTCGACAACGGCATAATCTCCCCCGTGGAATTCGACGATGCGACTATCGCCTTGAGGCTCCTCACCACTAATAACCTGCACCCATATTCATAGCCGTATTTCGCGGAATCGGGAATTGGGTTCGGATTGTTGAAACCATAGACAAATGGCTTCTCCGGGGGTCAAGGTGTTGTTGTCGACACCACGCGTCACATTTCATTGTGCTATTTCCTCGGGCTGATTCCCCGTAGCCATAGAAGCTGATGAATATCCCCGGTTCGATCTTTCGTATGGCGACGTCCATGGAGGTCTCCAAGGTTGTGGCGTGATTCCGCGGGGTTCGCGATCAGGAACGTGGCTCATCTCGATTTGGCGCGACGTAGCGTTGTACGCCAAGTCGCTGCCAATCGAGGATCCAGGCTCCGCGAGCTGCGCCACGAAACGACTGTTGTTGGGAAACGCTTTTGCTTGCCTTCTAGCCGATCACCTCAGTAACGAAGTGTCCAACCCCTATGCACCCGGACGCAGCCTAGGGTCAAAGATCCCGCCGTCTTAGGGGCGGGTGCAGCCGCTGGTTAGCCTGCATAAGGAATAAGTCGTCGAATGGGACACTAATTCCCATTCTGCCATCGTTCGATCGTGTATTGCTCATGAGCCTATTCAAGATAGACACGATATGCATTCCTGGTCACTCACCAATAGGCAAGTGCATTGTCATGGCTTTACCACTTCCAGAAGCGTTGCGGATATGGATTCAACTCTCATCCTATCCGTTACCCGGAACGGCGAGCGTGTATTTCTGGCTTCACCTTTCCAGATTGATCGTGTAGAATTCGCTGACATTTTGCATCCCGCCAACCTTTTCCCTTATGGATGGGTATCCCCTCATCCCACCCGTGATCGCCCGCTCGGATAAGGCGGCATTCCGCGGTGTACGACGTGGTACCGTCACCATCCGGTATCAGATCATAGATCTGGAAATAGATGTAGAATGGCTCATTCAACAATTGCGTCGCAAATGGGCTCTGGATCACCTTCACACCATCGATCTCCAACGCCCCCCGCTGCGGCGAGCGACGTAAGAGCTGGACAGAACTCATGGAGAGTCCAGGCGTGGAATAGTTCACGACTCGCAGTGCTTGCTTCCATGCCCCCAGGATATTCCCCGTCAATGACCTCAGGTGCATGGACACTGCATAGCGGTCGGGAGGGACCGTGTACCGGATCAAATCCACCAATGCGCCCGTCCGTCCCTTTCCCACGCCAACGACAACCGTATCCAATTGAGCCACACACTGCTGGTTGCACGAGTTGACCATGGAAAATCCGATCTCCACAGGCAGGGCGTGCATGGTGTCGGGCACGAGATGGGACAGTGAAGGTGATGGGAATGGCGTAGGAGATATCCAGCAATGAGCCGCCTTCGGTTCCCCGGAACATGTCGATCGCGTGGGGGAACTGTACAATGGAGACCTGCTTGTCCCAAGTCTGCCTGTCCGTCGTGAGCGCGCGATCGACCGTTGCGCGCGTTTCAACTTTGACCTCATTTTCGAAGATGGCACGGGTCGCCACTGCCGTCGGTCGTAGAGTTCCTCATACCGTTTATCCCATGCCAAGCTTGAGGATCATAGGGTCAAAATCCGGGATGGGGTAAGTCTCCATCCGCTCCCTGCGGCATTATGCTTCTGAAATGGAAGATCATACGAGGTGCATCACCCGGACGTCGTAGAGCCAGGATTCGTAGTCCTCCTTGATGAATCCTGTATATCGGACATGACTTCGGATGCAAAGGCCTGATTTTCCTTCTTATCAACAATCTTGTTGGATACTCGGTCGGGTCGAGGAGGATTTTATTGACCCGCTCTTTGTGATCATCATCATCGAACGGCGTATAATTGTGCCTCACAATGTCACTCGGTTCTCCTCGTCGAAGATAGACCAAGCCCATGTCATTGAATTCTTCATTCAGAGAAAAGGCCCGGGGGAAGACAAGCTCAAGAATCCTGTCCGGTTGAGAACCAGGTGCGAAGGCTTAACAAACTCGTACTTCTTCTCAGCAATGAGCGAGCGTCGGATATGTTCGAGAAGTTTGGTTCGATTTGGATGCTTAAAACGGATTCCTGAATTGCCAGAACGATTGGAAGAACTCTTGTTGTGTAGCAATGGTATGGAGACCGCGATAATACCAACCTTAACTCAGCGTCTGACATGATATTTAATGTCATCAAAGAGAACTTTGAGCTCCTACACGCTGGAGATTCCTTCAACAGCCATCATGTATTCGGATTCTGCGTTGGCTAGTCTCCTCGTAGCACATTTTCGCGCGGGCGAGGCGAATTGCTTCTTGAGGTACTCCATCGAGAACACCAAGCAGCGAAGAAACTGAATCCGGCAGAACTTAAGCCGCCCATCACGGCGCATGGCCTTCCCTCAAAGAACCGGGAGGGACGCGCCTGAGTACCCTTTGCTCCAGGAGAGGAAGTCCTGACGATTGCACAATGAGTAGTGACGAAGAAGGAAAAGGCCGATCTGCGTAGCTCTGCTCCTGGCGTGAGGATCAGCTGCCGTTGAGCTAATTCCAGCAAGATAGCGAACCCGGTTATCTTGATTCGTTCCATGAAAAGAGCAATACTGCATCAATGCATCTTCGTACGTTGAATCTCGACGCAATATCCATTCGAAATGGCCCTGGGCTCTTTTCCAGTGGAAGTTCTGTCGCACGGACCCGATCTCACGTTCAGCGATGGCAGCCAGATAGTGACATGAGAGGTTGGTGCTGTCGATGCCGAGGCCACTCTGCGCGAGATCCGCCTTTTGCCAGTCATGATCCACAACCGCAGCTCTTCCTAATTGAAACAAATGCATCGTAAGAGTCTGGGAGGAATCAGCGGTGGGAAATGCTCGACGCCACCTGTCCTACTGCGTTCCCCAAGTCCATCGGCGACCATTCGGCCACCTCCATTGAAAGCAGGCATTACGATGTGCGCGCAGAAATGCTTAACAATTCTCCTAGACATCTTCACCATTGTGACAAGTAGCACTCAACACGGTATTGCAGAAGATAGTGTGACGGTTCATCCAATTTGTCGGGCATGATATGCTTGCGCCTTAAGCTTCGAAGTTCATGCCGTGGGACGTTAGCCCAATTCTTGGCTAATCCTGCTTCCACGACCGGGCCTGCGGAGGGATTGCAACCGGAGCGCGATGGCCGGGTTCGCTGCAGCGCTTGGTGAGGCCACAAAGATATTCGTGCCGCGCTGCACGCGGCAACATCCAGTCCCCGCCCGCCGGGCGAAATCTCGCCCGAACTTCGACGCGCCACTTCGAGGCGTTCTTCCCGCCACCCGGCGCATCGAACCAGTGGATGCTGAGCTGCGTTCTTTAGTGAACTGGCCGCCCCAACCCGGCTGGTCGGGTTCTCTGGATCGTTCAGTCCACGCACGGCGCTGACCAGATGCAGGAAGGATGGCGTGTCGCCTTCCTGCGCCCGGTAACTTCGTCTCAAACTGCCTCTGCGGATAGGCGTAATTTAGCGGTCGTGTCCCTCGCGAATGTGCGCGTTCACCCATGCCAGGTCCGCAACGGCTTTGTCCGCGCGTCGGAGCTAACCCAGAACATCCCCATGTAGTTCTCGGAGAAGGGCTGACGAACGAAGTTCGGAAAGTTCTCCAGCAGCCAGTTTGTCGTCGCGTCCTGCGTGGCGATTCGTGAAAGACGCAATTTGCCGAGGAACTGTTCTACGGCTGCGCGCGTGGCCCGCACCTTCCAGATGGCTTGGGCGATCTCGCACGAACCGCCCCACACGCAAAATCCAGACTGGTCGTGGATCCGGTCGATCCACAACGCGGATGATCGCGCGTCTGAAGCCGCGCTGTCCTTGCCTTCGCTGAGGGTGATGATCGATTGGGGGGGTCTCGGTGCCCACTGCGG
>JADJHP010000018.1 GCA_016707525.1 Ignavibacteriota bacterium | reverse complement strand
GCTACAGCACCAAGCAGCGCGGCTGGGGTCTCGCCTACGCCCCAAGCGCATCATCGAGGAATACCAAAGGGCGGCAACCCTCGTGCGCCAGAGTTTTTGGGCGGGAACCACGCCGCATACGGGCCCAATCCTGATCCTGTTCGTGGTTGGAATGGGCACCCTGTCCGGAACGTGTGCGCGACGTTATTGCTGTCCCCGGATCAAGGGGAGCAGTTGGGCCAGGTTCACCGAACCGGCCTTTTCACGGATGGCACCGGAGTAATTCCCGTACAGACCGCGTGCTTGTTCTGTGAGCGATCCGAAGAGTTGTCGCACCTCGATCGCGGACAATGTGCGTCCGCCACCGTAGTATTGCTGCGCCAGCCGGCCAAGCGCCCACGTCGTAGCGAAGGACATCGCGGAGCTTGCGGCCTGATTCCCCACTGATCTGGCCATGCCGCCTCCGGCCCTGCCCAACAGCCCGCCGAGGAGTTTGCGCGCGTATCCTTCCACAACCTGCGAGGTCAGACCCACACCCGCCACACCGAGGAGCTCCGTGATGTGCCCGCGGTCCAGTTGATATCCATACGCATTGCCGACGCGATAGACCATCTTCATCTGCAGCGGAATGATGGCCATGGTGGCGAGCGATTCGGGCAGCAACTCCAGTGCGCCGTTCAGGATGGCGTAATTCAGGACCATCTTCTCCATCTCGGGCGTCGCAACCGTGGCATGAGCAGCAGCCGGCGCGCTGACGGTCACCGGAGACGTGGCGGACGGCGGATCGGCAAGCGGTTCGACGGCCAGGATCTCCGCCTGGTGATCGATGCGGGCGGTCTCCGCGGCATCCAGACGAAGTTCGCGCCGCAGCTCTGCGAGGAACTCCCTCTCCGGTTCATTCAGGACGTCATCGGCCTCGCAGACACACCGGGCCATTTCGTAGGCTAGTTGACGGCTTTCGGAAGTGGTCAATGCCTGGACGGCCTGCGTCGTCGATACCTGCCGGAGCAGGACACGATGATACAGCGCAGCCAGGTTCACATCGGCGTCAGGAAAGATCGCGGCGATGCGTTTCAGCTCCGCGCGTTCAACCTCGGACTTGCCACCGTCGGCGAATGCTGCCATCAATGCGAGCGTCAGGATGGATTCGATTTCGGTCTGCGTCAGCGGTTCGGCCATACGTGTGATCCTCGTGGTGATTGAACCCTGAAAGATAACAAATCTTTCTGTCACTCGGGAGATCATTCGCCCCCATCGGCCAGCCATCGGCCACTTTGCCCTCTTGATTCGGGAAGGCTTTGGCTGTACATTGCCGCACCACGTCCCGGTATGTGAGATCCGGGAAGATCATGCCTGGAGAGCTGCGATGAGATTCACACCATCTTGCGTGTTGTTGTCTGTTACCGGACGGACGATGCTCGAAGCAGGGTATCTCGGGATCGTGCGCGACCACCTCCGGGAGAATGGCATGCTCGACCAGGCCGAGGATCTTCTGATGGCATCAGGCAAACTCCAGGTCCTCGAGCATAAGGAGGAGATCGAATCAGCCCTCCGGACACCAGGGTTCGGGGGGTTCCAACTCCTGGGGATCAACGATTTCCCCGGGCAGGGCACCGCACTTGCCGGAATGCTCAACGCGTTCTGGTGTCCGAAAGGATATCTCACACCCTCCGGGTTCCGGCAATTCTGCTCGCCTGCCGTTCACCTGGCGCGTATGCAGAAGGTCGGATGGACCAGCGACGAGGAATTCACGGCGCTTGAAGGTTTCATCGGACAGGAATTCGCTTCGCTGGCCGAGTTCCGTGTGATCGGCGCAGGAGAGGATTGAATCACGAATGGAGAGTTCGTAGTTCCTTGAGGACCGTGCGGAAGACGTCGCGGAGCATTGGACGTGTGAGTTTCCCTGTGAAGGTGTTCTGCTGGCTCGGATGGTACGTCCCGACGAACGTGTATCCTCCCATCCGGTACACGACCCCATGCCCGAACTTCGGCATGGCCTTGTACGTGATCAGGCCCATCTCCTTGAACGCTTTCAGCCCCGCCTCGAACCCGATCTTCCCCAACCCCACAACAACACGCACGTTCGTCAGCAACCGGATCTCGTCCAGCAGGAACGAACGGCACATCAGGATCTCCTCCGGCAACGGCTTGTTGGCAGGCGGGGCGCAGCGTAACGCGGCAACGATGTAGCAGTCCTGCAGTGTCAACCCATCATCAACACCTAACGACTCCGGCTGGTTCGCGAACCCGGTCTCATGCAGCGCCCGCGCAAGCCACGAACCGCTCTCGTCGCCGGTGAACATCCGTCCCGTCCTGTTCCCGCCGTGCGCGGCAGGAGCGAGCCCCACAAGCAGCACACGCGCCGCCGGATCCCCGAACCCGGGCAACGGCTTCCCCCAGTACTCCTCGTTCGCGTACTTCCGCTTCTTTTCCTTCGCGGTCAGCTCTCTCCATGCCACCAGCCGCGGACAGCGCCGGCACGCAATGATATGCCGGTGCAGAGCACGCAGCCCCGCACCGGCATCATGGGAACGCTTCGCTGTCACTTCATCCCTTCAACGACAGGGGCTTTGCCGAGCACATCCTCCACCGACAGGTTCGTGATCGGCGCCAGTTTCAGCGCCGCGATCTTCGCTTCGATCCCTGCACGGTCGCCGACCAGCACGATGGACATCTTCGCGGGGTCGATATAGCGCTTCGCCACGCGCTGCACATCGGCCGCGGTCACCGCCTGGATGCGGCGCACATACTGCGAATAGTAATCGGCCGGAAGATCGTAGATCACCAGCTCTTCCAGCTTGTCCGCCAGATCGCCCACGGTCTGGAACTCCGCCGGGAACCCGAGCGAGATGTAGTTCTTTGCACGCTCCAGCTCCGCGTCAGGCACCTGCGCGTTGATCTCCTTCAATTCCTTCATGAACTCCAGCAGCGCCGAATCCGTGACCGCGGCCTGCACACCCGAGGCCGCAAGGAACGGACCGGGAAGGACGCGGAACCCGAACGACGAGCCGGCACCGTACGTGTACCCGTGCTCTTCGCGCAGATTCTGATTGAGGCGCGAGCTGAACGATCCGCCAAGGATCGTATTCATGACCATGAGAGCGTAATAGTCTTCCGTCGTCCGTGCTGCACCCACACGCCCTATCCGGATCTCGGTCTGCGGCGCCCCCGGCTTGTCCACGATCGTGATCGTCCGCTTGTCCAACTGCACGATCGGCGGCAATGCCGGCGCTGCACCCGCAGTGCCACGCCACGCACCGAAGGCGTTCTCCAGCTTCTCCTTCATCTGCGGTACGGTCACGTCGCCCACCACGATGAGGAAGGCATTGGAGGGCTGGAAATACTGCGTGTGGAATGCGCGGAGGTCCTCCACTTTCATCGCACGGATGGAGGCTTCATCGCCGGTCACCGGCACGCCGTATGGATGCGCGCTACCGTACACCGAGCGGCTGAACATCACCGACGCCAGCGAGCGCGGCTCGTCGCGCCACTGCACGAGCGTGGTCAGCCGCGACTTCCGCTTGCGGTCGAGTTCGTTCTGTGCGAACACGGGATGCAGCGCAACGTCGGCCTGCAGGGCGAGCGCGGCATCAAGCTTCGACACCGGGGCGCCCATCGACACGGACGAGGTATGCATCCCCGCCGACGCGCCGATCTGCGCACCGAGGAAGTCGATGGCGTCCGCAAGCTGCAGCGCGTCCAGCGTGCCGGCACCTTCCATCATCATGGCAGCGGTCATGGAGGCGAGGCCGGACTTTCCGGCAGGGTCCATCGCCGTGCCGGCGCGCACAACAAGGTTCACCTGCACGAGCGGCACCTGATGCTTCTCGAGGAGCACGACCTGCAGGCCGTTGGACAGCGCGAACTTCTCGAAGCGGGGCATGGTGAATGACGGCGCGGGGCCGGCTTTCGGCGGGCCGCTTCTGTCGGGCTTCTGTGCATGAGCAACGAGGACAAGACCCGTGGCCAGGACGCCCGTAACAAGACTGCGAAGGATGGTTCTCATGATCACTTTGCCTCCTTCCGTGCCGGCGAGGCCAGCTCAGGTTTGCCTACCGGTATCACGCTCAGCACAACGCGGTTGTCGCCACGCAGATACGTCTGTGCCGCGGAACGGACATCGCCCGGACTCAATGCACGGTACCGTGCAAGGTCCTCGTTGAAGTAGTCGGGGTTGCCTGTCTCGGTGAGATAGTTGTTGAGCTGGTCCACTTTCCCCCCGAATCCACCCACGGATTCCAGGCGGCGGAGGAAGCCCGCTTCGTACTGATTCACGGCACGGTCCAGTTCGCGCTGTGCCACGCCTTCCTCCAACAGCCGGTGCAGTTCTTCCGTGATCACCTTCTCCACTTCGGCCAGCGTATGTCCGGCGCGTGCCGTCGACACGATCTGGAAGCTGGAGCCGAGGTGCGCGGAGCCCTGATACGCGCTCACGTCCTGCGCGATCTGCAGTTCGTACACGAGGCGTTTGTACAGCCGGGAGTTCTTCCCGCCGGCGAGCACATTCGCCACGATATCCAGTTCGGCATCGCCGGGGGTGAAGATGGCCGGCGAGTGCCATGCCATGTACAGCCGCGGGAGCTGCACTTTATCCTCGAGGACGAGGCGCTTCTCCGCGCCGAGGAACGCGACCGGTGCACCGGGAGGCGGCACGGGCGGACCCGCCGGAATATCGCTGAACCATTTCTCGATGAGTGCGCGGGTCTTCACCGGATCGATGTCGCCCCCGACGCTCAGGCTCGCATTGTTCGGGCCGTAGAATCTCTTGAAGAACTGCACGACGTCGTCGAAGCTCGCCGCCGAAAGGTCCTCCATGGAGCCGATGGTCGGCCAGTGGTACGGATGGTCGTCCGGATACAGGTTCTCGTCGACGAGGATCGACGACATGCCGTACGGGCGGTTCTCGTACGATTGCCGCCGTTCGTTCTTCACGACATCGCGCTGGCCGTCCACTTTCGCGGGCGACATCGCATCCAGCAGGTATCCCATGCGGTCCGACTCCACGAACAGTGCGAGTTCGAGCGCATTGGACGGGATGTTGATCCAGTAGTTGGTGCGGTCGGAGTTCGTCGAGCCATTGTTGTCGCCGCCCGCCATCTCCAGCCATTGATCGTACTTCCCTTCCGGCACATGCCCGGAGCCTTCGTACATGATATGCTCGAACAGATGTGCGAACCCGGTGCGGCCGGGCTTCTCGCGGCCGGAGCCGACATGATAGTACACGTTCACTGCCACGGTCGGGGTGGTGTGGTCCTCGTGCAGGATCACCGTCAGGCCGTTCGGGAGCGTGAACCGGGTATAGGGGACGTTGATGCCTGTGTCGCCTGCCGTCGCAACGGACGCGGTGAGCACAAGCGCCAAAAGGAGTCGCTTCATGAAACCTCCGGGTTTATTTGATCGGTAGAGCGGAGAAATGGTCGTAACTCTTTTTATACGAGTTGTGAGCGTTCCGAGTTGCGGACTCCCAATTGTGAATTCAATGAAGAACTAAGAATTCTTAGTTCTTAATTCTTAATTGATCTGTCCCCCAACCAGGACCCAGGAGTATCGCATTGATCAGCAGCCGTTCCGTTGCCGGGAACGACGCGCGGAACGATGCCTCGCCGGCGAACAGGATGATCTGCCCCTTCCCTTTTCCTTCCCGCGTGAGGTACGCCGTGCGCGCCCAGCGGTCGCGTGCCTCCGGCCACAGCAACCCGGCCACCCGCAGCCCGGAGGGGGCGGCGAATCGCCCGGCGGTGCGCACAGGATCACGGGCAAGGAAGGCGGAGGAGGTGAACATGCTTGCGGCAACGGACTTGCCGGCGCCGAAGGAGAGCCAGTGTTCTTCATCGAGGTCCACACGCATCATCGTGCCGCGCGGCATGAACAACCGTCCGCGTTCATCCAGCATCGCCAGTTCCTTTTCCGCCGGCGTGGCGCCACGCACAGCGCGTGCGGTGTCTGCTGCTGCCCGACCGCTCCAGAGCGCGATGCTGTCGATCTCGGGCTTCTCCGCACGCGCCTCGAGGTCCGCGGCGCGGACGAACAGGTCGAGTTCTTTCAGCGCCTGGTGGCGCAGCCGGACCTCACTCAACCCCGTTCCGGTGTCGGCGATGGCTGTCGCGCCGCCCCCGATGCCGATGAGCGTACCGCCTTCTTCGATCCACGTGCGCAGGCGCGCAACGCCACCCTTGCCGATCGCTCCGGCCAATCCGCGTGCATCACCGATCGACGGAAGGATGATGACGGAGTAGCGGCGGAGATCGGCAGACGCAATGGACGTCACCTGCAAGAACGATGCGCTGAGACGAAGCCTGTCGTCGAGCATGAGCCACGTGGCGCCGAAGGAGGTGCTTCCCACACCGGGTCCGCCGAGCAGCGCGACGCGTGGAGGATATAATAGAACGAAATCGTTGCCGCCCAGATCAGGGCCGGCGGTGCTCAATGCCGTGCCAATGGCACGGATCGTCACGCCCGGCTGCGTTGCGAGCCGATCCAGCACGCTCCGGAGCGTATCGGCGTTCTCGTTCACGCGCACGAGCAAGGTCCCGCGCGGATACGAACGCCCCTCCACGGAGAACGGCTCCCTTGCCGAACGCACACGCACATCGTTGTCGAAGAGCCGGGCAAGCGTTGCCACGCCGCGGTCATCATACGGGATCAGGTAGCCGTACGGTGCGGGGGCGGACTCCATCACGCCTGCCGGGGGCTGGACGCTCTTCACCGGGGATGATCCCGCATCGGGCACCGCACCGAGCGCATAGGCATCCACGCCATACGCGATCGGGAGGGACCACGCCGTGATATCGTACAACCGTGAGTCGCTCTTCTTCTCAAGATCCTTCCGTTCCTCCTGCAGGAACGCCGTCGTCATATGAGGATCGAATTCCAGGATGGCGCGCGCGAGGCGTGCCGACGGCTGGTCCATCGGTACGATGTAGCTCCCGCGCGGCAGCAGCACGTTCTTCGGAGCGCCGCCCATCGAGGGTGTGGCATTGGAAGCAGTGATCTCGCGCCCCGTCTGCGATACCTCGATCCCCTGCTGGAGGAGGACCTGCACGAGCCGGTCGGCGCGGCCGGGATCGTTCTCCCGCACGAACGCATACGCCCGCGGCTGTCCTGCCGCCGGACGCATGGCTTCGCGGCGCGCCGTGGCGTACCGTTCGAGCAGCTCCTCGCGGTGCCGGGCGGCGGTCTGACAGTTGGCGAGCGCGCTCACGACATGGTGATGCACCGTCTCGCGGAAGCGGAGCGTCGTGCCATCCGGCCGCGCCACGGGCGTGCCGCGGACACCTGCCTGCTCATAGAGGATGCCGACGGCGTCGAGGTAATGCCCCCAGGAGTTCGCGTAGCCGGGGAACCAGTCGTCGTTCCACTCGCGCGTGTAGTAGCTCCAGCCGAAGCGGTCGAAGGCACGCGCCTGGTCCTTCGAGAAGACCGACCACCAGTGGCGGGTATGCGACGAGACATTCGGATTGATCGGTTCGCGCGGCGGAGAGAACAGATACGTATCGTACGGCCCCATCTCGTGCGCATCGATGAACACCTGCGGGTGCCACTCCACCACCGCCTTCACGCGCGCGCGTGTTTCGGGATGCGTGAGCACGAACCAATCGCGGTTGAGGTCGAAGAAGTAGTGGCTCCCCCGTCCGCCCGGCCAGGTGCCGGTGTGATGGATGCTCTGCGCGTCGGTGTTCTCCACGGCGCCCGACCACTGCTGGAGCTGGGCGAGGAACCGTTCGCGCCCGTCCGGGTTCTCCATGGGGTCCAGCACGACGACAAGGTTCTTCAACAGGAGAAGCGTCGAGGTGTCGGTCCCTGCCGCGAGCTGATACGCCACATTGACGGCCGCATCCACCGATGAGAGTTCGTCGCCATGGATGCCGAAGCCGATCCACACCACGGCCGGAAGCGTACGTGCGAGATCCTTTGCGGCGGCTTCGGTGTACTGGCGCGGGTCGGCAAGGCGTGCATGATCGGCCTTGATGCGGTCGAGCGCGGCGATGTTCGCCGGATCGGAGATCGTGAGGTAGTACTGTGGACGGTGTTCCGTGGATTCTCCCATCGGCACCATGCGCACGCGGGGCGATGCGGCGGCGAGGCGCCGGCAGTAGTCGATCACCTGATCGTACCGCATGGGGTATTCCGCGGGGCCGCGGCCGGTGACGGCGGTCGGCGCCGGCACGGACGGATCATACGTGCCGCCGGGAGAAAGCGGTGTGGGGAACGGCTGGGCGGTACAGACGCTCGTGATGGTCAGTGCGAGCACGACGAAGATCAGGTGCTTCACGGTGGTCCTTTGATGATGGAGGAGAACGGGATTCATCTGCGGTTGGGGGCCCCGGTGGGCCCCCGGAAGCGGGCGCCCGGCAACGTATGGTGTAGGGCGTCCGGGCATGCTGCCCTCCCGGGGGATGAATGAACCGCCCGGCCGGGTCAATGAGTCAGGGCCCACACAAGAATACCCGTTGCGACAAGGACCACCGTCACCGCCGCGGCAACGACCCAGCCGCGCAGCCGGTTCCAGCGGGTCCGCCCGCTCACGCGCACTTCGAACGGCCAGTGGCCGAGGAGCGACTGCACTTCGTTCATCTCGCGCGGACGGTGTTCGGGGTCGAACGCCAGGCAGCGTTTGCAGAGTTGCGACATGGAGCCGGGGACCTCGGGGCGGATCTCGGCCGCGGGCCGGAGGTCTTCACTGATGATCGTCGACAGCCGGTTCATGAGGCGTGGCCCCTGCACCGGCATCTTGCCCGTGAGCATCTCATAGGTGATCAATCCGAACGCCCAGATATCCGACCGCTCATCGGGATAGCAGCCGCGCATCTGTTCGGGGGAACGGTAGTCGGGGCCGGTCTCTTCGCGCTCATCGCGCATCTCGACGTCATGGGGAAGGCCGAAGTCCAGGATCTTCACCACGCCATCGCCCGTTACCATGATCGTTGCCGGGTCCAGGTGGCCGTGGATCACGTCGTTCGCGTGCGCCACCACGAGGCCTTCCGCCAGTTGCTGGGCGATGGCGATCGCGGTCTCCACGCGGAGCGGCCCGCGCGCGAGTTTGTCGCGCACCGTCTCGCCGTCGTAGCAGATCATGGAGATGAAGATGCGGCCGTCGTCCGCGGTGGCGATATCGGTGATGGTGCAGAGGTTCGGGTGGTCGAGCCCCGACGCGGAGCGTGCCGTGCGCAGGAAGTGTTCGCGGCGGTCGGGATCGCGGACGACATCGGGGGGGATGATGCGCAGGGCGACGATGCGGTGGCTACGCAGGTCCTCCGCGCGGTACAGGTCGCCTGCGCCGCCGCCGGTGATCCATTCGAGGATCCTGTAGTGCCCTATCGTCTGCCCGGTTGCGATCATTTAAAATTCATTGTGTACGGTATCCGTTGTACGGGCGGTGCATGCACCGCCCCTACACCGGTCCGGCATTCATTGTATTACCGCGCGACCCATACGCTGCGCGCCAGGACCAGGTCGTTCCCGCCGGCACTCATCCGGTGCGTATATGCGCCGGGGCAGGAGACATGGGTATCGATCCTGACCGCATCTCCGAACTGCGCCGCGCGCTTGTACTCCACATCCAGTTCTGTGATCCCGCCCCCGCGCCATACATCTTCGGGAACGGCCTCGGCAAGCCACTCCACGTAGTGCACATTGTTGACGTGGTCGTTCATATCGAGGTCCGACCGCCGCACACGGAATTCCGCCGAGAACACCGGGTCGCCGGCGGGCTGGATCGCAGGGAACGGATCCGCCACGGCATGTGGCACATCCACGATATGCTCGCGCCCGAGGATATTCTCTACCGTCACCGGCCGCTTGCGGTTGATATCGATCAGCAGCCAGTAGCTTGTCGCGGTAACGAACGCCGTGTCGGCACCGTCCACATACAGCCGGAAGTCGCGTTGTGCGAACCTGCTGACGATGCCCGAGGGCCACGTTTCGGCGATGAGGCGCGACCGTCCCGCAGGGGGTTCCGCGGACCGCAGTTGCAGCCGTGCGAGCATCCAGGTGAGGGAACGGGAAAGGAGTGCTTCGGTATCGAACCCGAGGTCCACCGCGTTCAGTTCAGCGGCTTCCTGCAGGTAGCGGTACATGACCCACACGGGCATGCTGCCCCGGTGGTCGAGTTCGTAGGATTTCAGTTCGAGGGGATATCGGCCGGGCGCTTTCATGGGTGTTCCCCTCAAGATACGCAGGGGAGCATCCTCATGCAACCCCCCCCCCCCCCCCCCCCGCCGCATGCTCCACCGTGGCTGAAGCATGCGGCTCTCATCGACCAATCTCATCGGTCGACGGTGACCTCGCATCACCTCACCAGCAACATCCGCTTCACTTCGGTATGGTGCGCTGTGGTCAATCGGTAGAAGTAAACCCCCGACGCAAGGCCCGTCCCGTAGAATACTGCCTGATAGAACCGGCCGGGCTCTGCATTGCCGTCGAACACCGTCGCAACCTCGGTGCCGAGCGCACTGTACACCACCACGGTCGCACGCGTCGGGCTTTCCACCGTGAACCGGATCCGGGTAGCGGGATTGAACGGGTTGGGATGATTCTGGGCCAACGCGAACTTCCGTGGAGCCTTCTCTTCAAGCTCTGTCCCATCCACCTCCGTCACACCAACGGTCACCATCAGCGATCCGCTGTAATGGACCGTTCCATCCAGATCAACCTGCTTCAAGCGGTACGAATACTTCCCCGGCATGAGGCTGCCACGTTCGGTGAAACTATACGTCTGCGGATCGAGAGTCGTCCCTTTACCGGGGAGAAACCCCTCTGTCACATCCATATACTCCGCCCCATCCACCAGCTTTCGTTGCACGATGAAGCCGTAGTTGTTCACTTCGCTGAGCGTCTTCCACTGCAACGTGACACTTCCACCCGGCATCACGGAGTATCCAAGGTCGACCAGCTGGACCGGAAGGGGCGGCACATACGTGATCGTTACTTTCAGTTTCGTCAGAACACCCGGGTTCGTCACCACATAGCTGCCGCTGCCGCTCATGGATTCATTCACGATGGCCCCTCCAAAGAAATCCTGCAACACCCCTGTGGCCCAGGACGGAAGATCCCATTGGATGGTGATAGCGGTCCCGCTCCCTACCTGATACTTGATCTCATGGACCCTGGTACCACTGAGCGCTGCATCTCCTTCTCTATAATCATGCACGACCCCCTGACCCAGGCCCGACACCGCGATGTCATCCCCGATGAGCCGTGCATCAAAGACCCCCGACGGCGGGCTCGGTGGGCGTTCCGACTCGCCCAGTGCCGCATCAATTGCATCGGTCGCAGCCGGATCGACCCCGAGCTGCAGGACCTGCGAACCTCCTGCTCCATCACTCACCGTCAACGAAAAGCTGAACGCTGCAGCGGCCATCGTGGAGGTACCCGCTCCGGCGAAGGCGAACGTCGTGTTCACGAGGAACACAAGCGATACCACAAGGACTCTCTTCATGTGTCGATCTCTCTTCCGGGTTCGTTCTGCACCACGGTCACCCCGTGGTGTGTGTACGTGCTCATCCACGCTCACTCTTCGTGAGCATCACCTGCCACTATCTTATCACTACGAATTTCCTGACGGCCACGAAGTGCCCTGCCTCAACGCGATAGAGATACACTCCCGAGGCCAGCCGGTCCGCCCGGAATTCCACATCGTGATACCCCGCTGCAAGCTCCCCATTGATCAGCTCCGCAACTTCCTGGCCCAGGACGTTGTATACCACGAGCCGCACCTTCACTGCCTCCGGCAACGCGATCCTGATCACCGTCGACGGGTTGAACGGGTTCGGGTAGTTCTGGTCCAGCGCATACTGCGTTGGTACGGCCCCGCTCGTTGCCTCACCCCGCTCCTCAAAACGAAGCATGTCCAGGGCAACCGGCGCGACGAGAACCTCGCCCTCCCTGAGCATTCCCTTGAACACACGTCCGTCCACGCCATCCGTCACACTGAACTCTCTCCCCCGTAGCCTCTCTCCCCGGATCTGCAACGGTCCCACTGCCGAGGACAACATCACGTCATGACTCGATCTCCCCAGCGTATCCACCATCGTCTGATGGACATAGCGCATGTCGAACACACCCCGCGGCGCCGGCGGCGGCAATTCGTACCCCCCGGTCATCGCTTCCGCCGGAGCAACATACAGTGTCCGCTCCTCCCCCGTACTGTCCCGCACGATGATCCGCGCCCAACTCGTGTCGATCGATGCCACCACGCCTGCACTCTTGCCTGCTCCCGCGCCCACGTGCAGCACACCCGCCTGACTCGCCTTCACCCAGTACCCTTTGCCCGCCTGCAGCGTCGTGGCGACGGTATAACCGGAGGAGAATCCAAAGTAGCTTGATGACACGATCCCACCCGGACTGCTCGTCATGCTGGCAACAGGCACATCCTCCTCGAACGGTCCGATGATGCTCCAACCACCCGGCACCTGGATCTCCCGCACAGTCATCCGTGCACCCACGAAGCTCACGGTATCCGCTTCCGCGAACTTCAGCCAGTAGCCCCGGCCGGGGCTCACTCTGGACGCCGCCTCATACCCGTTGGCGAAACCGAACGCCGATGATGCGGCCTCCGGATACAACGCCGCAACACTGGAGTCCTGCGCCATCACCGGAACCGAGAGGAGGTTCCAGCCGGCGTCGACGGCAATGTCCTTCACAATGTCGCTTGAATACACGATCAGCAGCGACGTGACAGCGCTGTTGGTCAACGTGTACGCACTCCGGGTCCTCATGTTCACGTTGATGAGGGTCCCGCCCAGTTCGTCCCGGAGGAACACACTGCCCGCTGCAGGGAAGGCCGTGCTGTCCCATGAGAAGACCAGCGGATAACCGCAGGTGCCGGGTTGGAATGTGACCCGCCATGTCGCTGCGGTGATGGTGTCTGCACGGAGGTCGACAGGCGAAAACACCGCCGGGGATCCCGGCAGGCCGAAGCGTGCGTCGAAGGCTTCCGTTGGCGGGACCGGCGGGAGCTCATACTCACCCCGGGCGGTATCGAGGCCGGCCGTTGCCCCAGCCGCTGATCCGAACACAAGCGCTCCTGCCCCCGAGCAGCCATCGGACACAGAAAGGAGATTCTGAAACCCGATCGGGATGGGCCGTCTCGCCCATTCGGCCTTCTTGTCCGGGAACCAGTTCAGGTCACCGAGGGGGAAACCGTCGGTGCCGGCAGTCATCAATGCACCATTGCTGTACGCGAGATCCTCGGGTAACGGCCAGGCCGGTGGATAGAGGGTGGCGGATGGATACTCCCATCTGCCCGCGTCCAGCCGGTTCGTCACGATCTTGTGGACATACGCGATCAACGCATCGACATGGTCCGCGACACCGGCTGGAAATCCGGGATCCACGTTGACGTTGTTCTCCACCCTCACATCCGGTGAGCGCACGCCGGCCAGACTATCAACGGTCCATTGCGAATAGTCATTCAGCCATCGGGGTGGGACGATCACCCTCTTCAGAGAATCCTGTCGCGAGCCACCACCGTAGACGGGAACTTCCACGAGCTCCCATCGTGTGACGGTGTCATTGTGCGTCGTGTAGAAGTCCTCCAGCTTCGTGGGCCAGAAGTACGCATTGTTCCGGACATCGAAGACCCGATGGCCCTCGTCCAGCATCGCGGGCGTGACGCCGTGATCCGGATCGACGTGTACCTCGGGGCCGGAGACCGGCGCACCCCAGAGCTTCGACCAGTAACTGGAATCGTCATGGGCTCTGATCCGGATGATGCTGCTGGAGGCAGTATCGGGATAGTGCATGAACCACCCGTTGATGACGTGGTCGGGGTTCCCCCCCATGGCGTGCATCGCATAAAAGATGTTGTTCCTGATGTGAAGATTCGTCGCCTGCCGGATCAGGAACGGATTGGCCACCCCGAAGACCATCGTATTGTGCTCGAACAACGCATACGGCGTATAGCCCCTGATGGAGAACACATAGGCGCTGTTCGCCATGAACGTATTGTTCAAAAATATCACCGTGTCCAGCGCCACCGGAATCCCGGTGAAGAACGGCTGGCCGCCGAACCAGGAGGTGTTGTGCTGGTGGTTCCTGAACACGCAGTCCTGTACATCAACCTTCGCCCACTGCGAAGAAGAGATCACGATGCCGGCATTGCTCCAGCCATCAAAGATCACGCCACGCAGCTGCAGATGGACGCTGTCCGCCCCCACCTGAATACCGGTACTCCAGCCCAACCAGGTGTTGTCGACACGCTGGGAGAGGAGATACAGGCTGTTCATCCTGACCTTCGATCCCATTCCCACGAGATCGAAGAAGTGGTCGACAGAGGAGGGACCCACAAGGACCGGCGGCCTGATCTCCGCCGAGTCATTGGCGACCATGGTGATATTGCCATTGATCTTCATGGGCGCGGTGAGCTGATAGATCTTCCCGCGCTTCAACCTGTACACGCGGTCCGGGTGCGCCCGCACGCCCCCCGCCAACGTGTCACCGTTGATGACCATGTTCAGGTTCCCCGTCGGAGTGGCGATCACATCAAGGGTGTCCTGCCCGAACAGATGCACAGGCGCCGCGCACATGATCATCACACCGATCACAAACAAGCCACACACCGGTCGCTTCAATGGAGTTCTCCGCCCCCCGGCGTTGATGCCGGGGCGCCTCTGATGTTCGATCATTTCATGGTCACAAGTTTCTTCACTGCCGTATACGGTCCCGCCTCCAGCCGGTACAGATACACTCCCGAGGCCAGATGGTCCGCGCGGAACTCCACATCATGATACCCTGCCGCAAGCTCACCGTTGATCAGCTCCGCAACCTGCTGGCCCAGGATGTTGTACACCACGAGCCGCACCTTCACTGCCTCCGGCAACGCGATCCTGATCACCGTCGACGGATTGAACGGGTTCGGATAGTTCTGGTCCAGTGCATACTGCGTCGGTACTGCCCTGCCCGCTGGCGTCCCCTGCCCTTCAAAGCGAAGCATCTCCAGAGCCACCGGCGCAACGAGAGTCTCTCCCTCTCTCAGCATCCCCGTGAATATCCTTCCGCCCCACCCATCCGTCACACGGAATTCTCTCCCCTGCAGCCTCTCTGCACGGATCTGCAACGGCGCCACCGCCGAGGACAACATCACGTCATGGCCCGCTCTCCCCAGCGTATCCACCAGCGTCTGTTCCGCGTAGCGCATGTCGAACACGCCCCGCGGCGCCGGCGGCGGCAGTTCGTAGCTGCCGGACATCCCTTCGCGCCGGGCAAGGTACAGCGTGCAGGCCTGCCCGGTGCTGTCCCGCACGATGATCCGCGCCCAACTCGTGTCCATCGATGCGTTCACGCCCGCGTTCTTCGCCACACCCGCGCCAACGTGCAGCACTCCCTCCTGACTGGCCTTCACCCAGTACCCCTTTCCCGACTGCAGGGTCGAGGCCACGGCATAGCCATAGGAGAATCCGAAGTAGTGCGATGACACGATCCCACCCGGACTGCTTGTCATGTTGGCAACGGGTACGTCTTCCTCGAACGGCCCGATGATGCTCCACCCGATCGGCACCTGAATATCCCGTACGCTGACCTGCGCACCGACGAAGCTCACGGTCGCACCCTCCGCGAACTTCAGCCAGCAGCCCTGGCCCGGATCCAGCGCGGTCACCGCCTCATATCCGTTGGCGAAGATGAATGCCGATGAGGTTGCCCCCGGGTATAGCGCCGCAACACTGGTGTCTGCTGTCGTCACCGGGACCGAGAGGAGGTTCCAGCCGGAGGCCACGGCAACAACTTTCATCAGTTCGCTTGTATACACGATCGACAGGGAAGTGACGCCGTTGTCCGTCAGCGTATAGCTGCTCCGGGATCTCATGTTCACATCGATGAGCGCGCCACCCAGCTCGTCCCGGAGGAACACGCGGCCCGTGACGGGGAAAGCGGTGCTGTCCCACGAGAGGACGATCGGATAGCCGCAGGGGCCGGGCTGAAACGTTGCCCGCCATGTCGCCATGGTGATGGTATCTGCACGGAGATCCTTCTGTGAGAACACTGCCGCACCATCCGGCAACGCAAAGCGCGCATCGAAGATCCCCGATGGAGGTGCAGGCGGCAGATCAGACTCGCCCAGGCCTGCATCGAGGCCGTCCGTTGCGCCGGCCGCCGATCCGAACACGAGTGTCCCGGCACCCGAGCAGCCGTCGGACACCGACAGGGCGTTCTGCCAACTGCCCCGGACGATGGAGAACATATTGTCGCTCTCATCGCTGATCGATGCAGTGGTGGAATCCTGCACCCGCACCTTGCACCGGGCCGAAAGTGTTCCGGGAACCACCCATGGATAGGCACGCGCACTCGCCGCAACGCCGCCTGCCACCGGCAGCCACGTTGTACCGCCATTGGTCGAATAGTCGATCTTCACCGTGGAGACGCCGGAGCTGTTCCACGTGATGCCGTGTGTCGATCCTGCGGACCACGTTTCGCCGCCGTTGGGAGAAACCAACGTGATGGGATCCGTGTTGACCGGGCCCTGGTATTCCAGGACCCGGATATTGATCAGGTGAGTATTGGGTGTCGTCGCCGTGCTGTCGATCACATATCCCCACGGCAGATGGGTCGTATCGTAGTGCCGCCAGATGTGCGTGATGGATTCCAGCACGGACTGTCTCGACAGGCACAGTTCCTTGCGGCCGTCTCCGTTGGCATCGCCTCCAGCAAAGAGTGACGGAGTGACCACGTGTTGTGAGCGCGCCGTATCCGATAGGATGCCGAGCGAGTCGCTGTACACGATCTGATCCGGAGAGTCATCCTCTCCGGCATACACGATGGTATGCGTATAGCTGTCTTTGTCGAGGATGCTGCCGGTCCCCGCGTACTTCAATTGTGTGACGGTGTAGCCCTCCCCGCCTCCCACATAGATCTCGTCCCTGCCGTCCCCGTCGAAATCATACGACGCGATCCCCCACAGTTGTCCTGTCGTCTGCCCTGCGGACATCCAGAGGCCTTCGCCGATCACGCCGATCCGGGTATCATCCTTCCAGACATAGACACCTGTGTCGCCCGTTGAGAGGCTTACGAGGCTGACGCTATACTCGACACCGAATGCGCCGGAGTAGAATATGCCGGCAAGCTCCTGCTTACCATCCCCATCGACGTCCGCGGGAGTGACCCCCATATACGCCGCGGCGTCAACACCGCTCTGCCGCAGATACTCATGGTAGAATTGCGATCTCGCCGGCGGATATGCCGTGGAATCGATACCCGGGGTCGGGAAGCGATACGCGTCGGGGCCCTTCACATCGATCGACCAGAACCCGTAGTAGCTCCAATAGTGATTCACAAGCTCCTTGCTGCCATCCCCATCGATATCGGCGGGGAGTGTTTGCCACCACGTGCCCTGCGAGAATCTGTTCTCAGGATGGACCGCAGGATCCCCTCCTTCGATCTTCCAGCTCGAGGTTCCTCCGAGATCGCCGACGAGTCCCAGGATGTACACCTTGTTGTCCTGGTTCGCCACGACGAGCTCGTCGCGGCCATCGCCATCGAGGTCGCTCACTTCGCCCGTTTCCCTGTCCAGGCGCAGCGCGCTGCCCGGTCCGAGGACAGGAACGAATTCTGTCGCTGTCAGCGTTAGTGTGGGTGCTCCTGATGGACCACCGAACCCGTTGTCCACGCCGTTGTATTCGAAAATGTATATCGCCCCCGTGTATCGAGGCCCGGCGGGGAAGATGATCTCCCGGTTGCCATCGCCATCGAGGTCTCCATCCCTGACCCAGCGTGGAGTCGAATTGGGATTTACCCTGTACAACTTCGGCGAGGACCAGACGAGTTCGAGAGAGTCCGGCAGCACACACTCAAACACATGCACCCGCCCCCCATTCGCAAAGTCCGCCGCGATGATCTCCTGACGTCCATCCTTGTCGAGGTCCATCCCCGCCCACACGCGCCGCACCCCGGGGTCGGCAGCATACGGCATCAGTGAATCGGGGCCCTCCCATTGGGCCCTCGTGAAGTATGCGTTATGATGGAGAATGGATCTGAACTGTGCCCCGCCCGGAGAATGCGCGAAAAGGACGAACAGGAGGATGACGGCGATGGTTCGCATAGGATCTCTTCTGCGATGACGTTCAAGCATCCGGGTCATATGGTGTACCTCACGATCACATGAATTCCGATGGTACCTGCACCTGTAGCCCGGAAGACCCCCGTCCGGCCCGCCAGGCACATTCCGGTTCCATCGTCAGGGCCTCCGGTCCGGGATCACAATGCAGCATGGAAAGAGCACGGGGCATGGCGGACACGTCGGCCCGATCGAGGGGCCCGTGAACCGGTGGGCGGGAGATGGTAAGAGCAGTATCGGAAGTTGCGGGCTGAGAAGATGCCCCCTGAGAGCATCTCCAAAGCCAGAAGTGTGCCATTTCGCGTGGGGTCGAATAGCAACGAAAATCGCTCATTCCCTGAGGTAGGCCGGAGCGACTCGTAAACTAGAGTTGACGCAGCCCACGCGAGCGGTCTGGCTGAGGCCCCTGCCCCCTCGCACCGGATCCCACTCTCAGAGTTCCGCAGGAAGGGGATCGGAAGAACGTCTAGTGTACCCGAGAACCACCAAAGCAACGGCCCCCCGCCCCTGCAACCACTTTTGGACCCCCGGCCCATTCCGCCTCCCCTCTCAAGTGTTCTCATGCACCAACCGTACCGCCAGGGCGTTCACCACCGACAGCACGATCCCGCACACCGCAAGGACCCCCAACGCAGGAAGCACGTGCACGAACGACAACTCCTCCAACGCCAGCGCCCGGTATGCGTTCATCGCATGGGTCGTGGGAAGACAGAGGGCGAACATGCGAACGCCCCACGGCATTGCCTGCAACGGCCAGCTCCCGCCGGAAAGCAGAAGGATCGGCATGGACGTGAAGAACAGGACCTGCACAACCCCGATCTTGTCCTTCACCATCGAACCGGCAAGTGTTCCCAGAAGTGCGGCATTCCAGGAGATGAGGATCCCGAGCAACAACGCACCGACGAACGACGCCGGACGGGGAATGCCAAGCCACGGATGGGTGGCAACGACCGACAGCACGAGCCATGCCGTGCCGGCAGCAATGTACGGTACCAGCCTCGACTGCACATGCGCAACCCGCAGGTAGAGTCCGCGCACCCCACGCTCCATCGCCGACGATGCGACGAGCGCATCGGTATGGTCGTCGGCATGCTTCGCCGCCGACATCCCCGCGCCAAGCGCGACGACCTGATGCACAAGCAGGATGATGAGCAACGGCACGACAAAGTACGCATAGTTCGATGCGGGGTTGAACAGCACCCGCGTCTGCAGTTCCACGGGCGCATACGACGCCCGCACGGCCCCGGCCGACACACCCTTCCGCATCATCCGGTCCATGCTCACCATGGCGCCCGTGGTGCCCAACACCGTCTGCACTCCCTTCCACGCATAGTTGCCGATGATGATGTTGGAAGTGTTCACGAACACCGGCACGGCCGACTGCTTGCCGCGCTTCAGATCCGATTCGAACTCGCGCGGGATCACCACCACCGCCCAGCATTGCTCGCGCACCAGCATGTCCCGCACAGGGCCTTCATCGGAGATCACTTCGCTCACCGCAAGGGCCTCATGCGCATCGAGGGCTCGGATGATGGACCGGCTCGCCGCCGTGTGGCTCTGATCCACAACGACCACGGGCAGGTCATTCACTTTGGCGCGCACGTACGTGAGTCCGAAGACCAGCGAGTACACCAGCGGAGCGATCACAAGGACAAGCAGGATGTTCCTGTCGGATGCCATCCTGTGCAGCTCTTCTTTGATGGGATGCATGTCACCAGTGAGACCGGGAGTGCTCTCAAGAATGCCAGGAGGCGTGGATGAAGCATCGAGGACTCAGCGGATGTGCGCAGACGAGCACGCGCGCCGGGACGCGAGATGTGCGTGGATCATGAGCTACGTCAGAAGGATTGGACGAAGCGCCGGGGACGTCAGACGACGTGCGTGGATCATGAGCGACGTCAGGAGGCAAAGGACGCGAAGCGGAGTCTTCGGATGCCTGCCCGGACAAATGCCTGACCCGCATCCGCAGCCGGATCATCATCACGGCCGCGGCAACCACGATCATCGCGCAGAGCACGACAAGCTGTATGGTGATGTCGGACCAGCCGGCGCCGTACAGCACCAGCCTCCGCCACGCGGTGAGGAACGGCGTCAATGGCACGATGGCTCCTGCCCACCGTGCGGGCGAGGTCATTGCCAGCGCGGGAAACGTATACCCGGATACCAGGAATGCCGGCGACGAGACCAGGAACGTGATCTGGATGGCGGTCTCGCGGTGCTCGAAGAACGAGGAGATCATCATCGCTACCAACCCCATGGCAACGAGCATCAGCAACGCCGACATGATACCGGCCAGGATCGAGCCGGTGTACGGTACGCCGACCAGCCCGAAGAGCCCCGTGAAGAAGACCACCCCCCACACCACGCCGATAGCGACGTACACGAGAAGCTTCCCGGCGGCGATCACGCCGATGCTCCGCTCTTCTGCCAGCAATTGCCTGATGCGCCCCGTGCGGAATTCCCGCACCCACGTGAGCGCGGCACCGATCACGACCACCTGCTGCAGCAGCGCGGCAAGGATACCTGGCACGAAGAAATCGCTGTAGGTCTGCGCGGGGTTGAACAGATTGTGCCCCTGGATCACGATCGGCTGCACCAGCGCCATACTGCTCTCGCCAAGCGCCCCGCCCCGTACGGCCTTCTGGAGCGCCGTTCCGGCAGCGATGGTCCCCGCCGTGGTGCTTGCGGCTTTGAGCAGCGCATTGCCGGAGACCATGTTGCTGTTAATGAGATAGAGGAGAAGTTGCGACTGCTTCCCCTGCTTGAGTTCTGTTTCAAATCCACTTCTGATCACGAGGAGCCCGGTGTACGTCCCCCGGCGCATGATCTCTTCGGATGCCGCGGAGGGTTCATCCACCGGCACCACGGTCATCGACTGGTGCGCATCGAAGGCGCGGACAAGCATCCGCGATGTGGCGCTGCGGTCCTCATCGATCACGCCGAGCGGCAGGTCTTCCACGATCCGGTGCGCATACATCGCGGTGAGGATCAGCCCGGCGATGAGCGGCATGAGCGTGACCGCCACGAGCGTCCAGCGGTCGGCAAGGATCTCCCGCACCTCTCTCCGTGCAACACGGCCTATGGCCTGAATGATCTGCATGGGTTCAATTCTGGAGTGGGACAAGGACCGTCGAGCCTTCGAACACCGGGTCCATACCGTTCACCGGCACGAGCTTCACCTCGAACGTGCGCATGTCGAAGGTGTTGGTCTCGTTCGTCGCCTTGCGCGTCGCGAAATCCGCCAGCACGCTCACCCGCACCACACGGAACGGGATGCGCGCATCGCCGCGCGAGGGGACGACGCATTCCAGGACATCCCCCACGTGCAGAACGCCGACGGCACGCTCTTCGATGTTCGCAACGACCCACCACTTCGCCGGATCCACGATGGTGAGCAGCGGATAGCCCGCGGACACCAGCTCGCCCGGGTCGGCGATGCATTTCTCGACGATCCCATGCACCGGAGCGCGGAGGGAGGTCTCATCATAGTAGCTTTCGGCTTCGGCAACGGCACTGCGTGCCTGGAGCGCGAGCGATCCCGCGGCATCCTTCTCCTCAACGCGTGCCCCGCTTCGCACCATCATATACCGCTGGTACGCCGCATCGCGCTGATCCACCGCCGCGCGGTACTTGAAATCCACTTCGTCCCACTGCTGCGAGGAGATGACGCCCTGGTCGTGCAGCGGCTTCATCCTGTCGTAGGTCTTCTTCATCACCTGCATCCCCCAGTCGGCCTGCTGGTACGCCTTCTCGGCCATCGTCACTTCTTCCTTGCGGGCGCCGTGCATCGCCATGGCGTAGCGGGCCTCGGCAGCCGACAGCGCCGCCCGTGCCTGTCCCACCTTCGCGCCGATCTCCCGGTTCTCAAAGAGCAGCAGCGTGTCGCCGGCGGCGACGCTGTCGCCTTCCTCCACACGGAAGGACTTGATGCGCGCGGGGATCTTCGCCGCGATGTCGATGTGCGTGGCCTCCACCGTACCGGTGGCATACCGCGTATGGTCCGTGGTGGCATACGACACCACGGCCACGACGAGCGCCAGCACGATGATGAACGGAACGAACCACAACAACGGATAGGATCTCAGGGTCTGTTTGAGCGTGTTCATGTTGTCTCCATCGTTTCAGAATACACCACGGAACAGGGCATCGGTACGCGCGACCGAACGGGTGAGTTCGATCGTTGCCGTGCGATAATTATAGAGTGCGAGCGCGAGGGAGGTCTTCCCCGCCACCACCGCCGTCTGGGCGTCCAGTACCTCCAGGGACGTCCCGCTGCCGGTCGAGAACCGCAGGTCCGCCATCCGGAGCGCCTCCAGGGCGAGCCGGAGCGACGTTTCCGCGGCGGCGATCTGCTGTTCGGCCGTGTTCTTGTCGGCGTGATACTTCCGCACTTCCAGAGCGATGCTGTTCCCCACCTCATCGCCTACATTGTTCAACTTCTCTTCCTGAATGTCGTATGCCTGCGACGCGGCCAGGTCCTTGAACCCGTTGAAGATCGTCAGGCTTGCGCTCACGCCCACGATCCAGCGGGGGTCGAGCTGCGTAAGCGACTTCTCGATGAACTCGTACCGTGCGAATGCGCCGATCTGCGGAAGCATCTTGCCGAACTCCGCATTGGACATCGCATGGACGGCCTCGCGTTTCTCTTCCACGGAGCGGATCTCGGGGCGCGCACCGCGGGCCTCCACGATGGCGCTCTCGAGGTCCACCGGATATGGCACATACGTGAGCGAATCCGTGAGCGTGATCCGGACCGAATCCGGATACGCGAGCTGTTTCTTCAGGAGCGAATACGCGACGAGCCGGCCATTGCGCGATTCTTCCAGCGATTTCTTCGCCTCGCTGAGCGCGAGGTCGGCGCGGATGCGGTCGTACTGCGTCGCGATCCCCTGCTGCTGGAGGGCTTCCACGCGGTGCTGGTGCGCGGTGACGGTGGCATAGGCTTCTTCCCGGGCGGCCACGAGGCGGTCCGCGAGGAGGCACTGGTGATAGGCCACGAGCGTCGATGCAACGGCACGCTGCATCGCGAGCGTATCCTGTGCCGTGGCATCCTGCACCATGTGGCGTGAAGCGCGGATGCCGGAGGCGATCCGGAAGCCGGTGAACAGCGGCACCGTGGCGGTCACATCGGCGCGCAGGGTGGAGCGGTCCAACAGCGTGACCGGCGGGACGTTGATGGTGATACCGGCCGGCGGCAGCGGGACCTTGATAGGGTTCACGGTGAGGGCGATATCGTCGTCCAGGTAGCTGTAGCGCGCGTTGGCGGTGATCGTCGGGACGTATTCACGCCACGCGCGGCTGAGTTGTTTCTCGGAGGCCAGGACATCCTGGTGTGCGGCGAGGACCAGCGGATTCGCCTCGATGACCCGTTCTGCTGCCTGTGCGAGTCCGATCGCGACCGGGGCTTGCGCCCTGCCGGCCAGCGGCATCGCGAGGATCAGCAGGGTGAGGAGCATGGCCCTGGAGGCAGAGCCGTAACTGCGGAGATCTATCTTCATGATGGTTGTGTATTCCCTGATCGTGTCGTGTGCAGAAGTCCGAGGTGCCAGGCGATCGCCACCGGCGGGTCGTGGAACGTCGCGCCACCCTCTTTCAACGAGCGCAGGAGATCGAGCCCCGTCCCATCCGCGCCGGTCATCCCTGCGCAGTCCAGGACGAAGGACAAGATCTTTCCCGCCTTTGCTTCTTCTATCACGTCCCGGAGGGCACCGGCGTGTGCATCATCCAGCATCCCTTCGAGCCGGAGGTGCAGCGTCGTGCACCCTTCACTGGTCTTCGTAATGTGTATCATCATCGCCTCGTGCTTCTGTTGCCACCATCAATGCAACCCCGTGCCACGCCGCGCTTCGCCCTTTTGTCGCGTTTCAGGGGCATGCCTGCTCGTTCAGGCCGCCACGCACCATGCCGTGGTGGGAATCCACCGTGGAAATCCGTGGGTTGCGATTGCGGGGGCTAAAAACTATCTTGATTCAGTCTGAAGGAGGGTGGACGGGCCCGGGGGCATGGGGTCCGCGACGTTTCTCCACTCCGTGGACACCGCAGGGGAATCGTATCCCATACCGCCGATCGAAGAATTTGGAGAAACGGAGCGGGCGCCTGCCCCCGGGCCCGAAATCATAAAACACCGTAATGAAAATCGGCATACCTCCTCATAGCAACCATCCTGAGGCCTGCAATGCCGCACAGGAACTGACGCTTGAGAAGCGCGGCGTGATCCTCCCGCTCGGCCCGAAAGGCGCCTGGGACGCCGGCATGGTCGAATCTCCCGTCATCTGGTTCGACACCCAGGCACAGCGCTTCGCCATGGTCTACACCGGCTACGCCCGCGTGCGCGAGGACATCCGCGGCTACAAGGCCGTGGCAAAGCCGCAGGTCGGACTCGCATGGTCCGACGACCTTCTCCACTGGGAGAAAGACCCGCGCAACCCGATCTTCGGCCCGAGCGGCATCCCGGGCTCGTCCGATGAAGCAGGCACTCCCGGCCCGTTCGTCATCGAAGCGCAGGGAAAGTACTTCCTCTTCTACTTCGGCACCACAAGGAAAGGCTACGAAAAAGGGACGAAGGCGATGAACGTTGCCACGTCCACCGACCTCGTCACGTGGAAGCGCTATGAAGGCAACCCCATCATCTCCCCTTCCGGCACCGGCTGGAGGAAAGACGCCATCTGGCATCCCAACGTCATCAGGCACGACAGCACCTACTATCTCTTCTTCAACGCCTCCGGCGTCGTGAAGGGACATGAAGAAGAATACATCGGCTACGCCGTCTCCACCGATCTGCTCCACTGGGATGTCCGCGATGCGGAATCGCCGCTCCTCGTTGGCAGCATGAAGCCGGGGGCATGGGATGCATCGGGGCGGACCGGCGACCCGAGCGTGTTCTTCACCGGCGGACGCTGGTTCATGGCATACTACAGCTGGGACCGGAAGAATGCGCAGGACGGGATCGCGTGGACGACCCCCGAGGAATTCCCGCTCGGGTGGCGCACCGTGCCGCAGAACCCCATACTCCGCATCGGCCCTCCGGGCTCGTTCGATGCCGTCCATGCTGCAAAGCCGTTCGTGGTCCTTCACAACGGAACGTACCATCACTTTTATGCATCCGTGGCGGACGACGAGCGCCGCGAGATCGCGTTGGCGACAGCACCGCTGGAGGCGATAGAGTCGAGGTTGCCAAAAAGGATCTGGTGACAGGGACCACGGGGATGCTCCTGAGCGTTTCTCCACTCCGTGGACGCCTGACAGTAATCGTGTTGTATGCCGCTGATCGAAGAATTTGGAGAAACGGAGCGGGCACCTGCCCGCGGGCCCACAACAACGAGCAGAGAAAATGAACAACGGCCTAATACCCGCCATCATACTGATCGCGCTGGCGCTCGCTGGCGGCGCCGCGCGCGCCGCACGCGCACCGCGACGCCGCCACCAGCCCCGCCATCCCTTCAACCTGGGAATTCGCCCGCGTCCCGCCGCCCGTCACCGGCACCAACGGCATGGTCGCAAGCGACCAGCCTCTTGCCTCCGAAGCCGGCGTGCAGATCATGCGCCAGGGCGGCAACGCCGTGGATGCTGCGGTCGCCACCGCCTTCGCCCTCGCCGTGGTGCTGCCTGAAGCCGGCAACATCGGCGGCGGCGGATTCATGGTCGTGCGCATGGCCGATGGCACCAGCGCAGCACTCGACTTCCGCGAGAAGGCTCCCATGGCCGCGTCACGCGACATGTACCTCGACGCGCAGGGGAACCAGACCGACAAGTCCATCAACGGACACCTCGCAGCGGGCGTGCCGGGCAGCGTTGCCGGCATGTATGAAGCGCACAAGCGCTTCGGCAAACTCCCCTGGCACGCGGTCGTCGAACCCGCGATACGCCTCGCAGCCGACGGCTTCATCGTCACGAAGGACCTCTCGGACAACGTCCGCGACGACTCCTCGCGGTTGGCGAAGTTCCCCGCATCCGCCGCGCTCTTCCTGCCCGACGGCGCTCCGCTCCGCATCGGCACGCGCTGGATCAACCCGGACCTTGCCGCATCCCTCCAGCGCATCGCCACCCAAGGCCCGCGCGGATTCTACGAAGGCACGACCGCCGACCTGATCGTTGCGGAGATGCAGCGCGGCAACGGCATCATCACGCACGAAGACCTCAAGCAGTACACCGCCGTGTGGCGCACGCCGGTCACCACCGCATACCGGAAGCACACCATCATCTCCATGCCGCCGCCGTCATCCGGCGGCACCACCATCGCGCTGATGGCGCACATGCTCGAGCGGTACGACATGCGCGGACTCGGCTGGCATTCGCCCGAAGGGATCCATCTGACCGTCGAAGCGATGCGGCGGGCATTCGCCGACAGGAACCACTGGTTCGGCGACCCCGATTTCGTCCGCATCCCCGCGGTCCGGCTGATGTCGCAGGAGTACGCCGACCTCCGCGGATCCACGATCGATCCGGCCAGGGCAACGCCCTCCAGTGCCGTCAGCTACGGCCCTGCCGGACCCGCGATCGAAAGCATGCACACCACGCACTACTCCGTGGCCGATGGCGCGGGGAATATGGTGTCCGTAACCACCACTGTGAACCTCGGCTTCGGATCCGCTGTTACAGTCACGGGTGCCGGGTTCCTCCTTAATAATGAGATGGATGATTTCGCATCGAAGCCCGGGAGCCCCAATGTCTTCGGACTCGTGCAGGGAGAGGCGAACGCCATCGCACCGGGTAAGCGCATCCTGTCGTCGATGAGTCCAACGATCGTCCTCGACCCCGCAGGCGAACCGCTGCTCATCACCGGCGCCTCGGGCGGGCCGCGCATCATCACGGCGGTGTTCCAGGTGATCACGAACGTTGTGGACCACGGCATGGACATCACCCCGGCGGTCGTGGCGCCGCGGTTCCATCATCAGCATCTGCCGGATACGATCCTGCTGGAGAACAACGGGTTCGCGGACGACCGCATCGCCGCTCTCCGCAGCATGGGGCACACAACGAAGGGCATCCATCACCTCGCCATCTCGCCATCGATCCTCCGTGCGAACGGCGTCTGGCGCGGCAGTGCCGATCCTCGTACGGGCGGCGCAGCTGTCGGCTACTAGCGAGTGGCAATAAGAATTAAGAACTAAGAATTCTTAGTTCTTAATTCTTATGTGAAATCATTAAGGGAGAATGACAAATGTTCTGGCTCAAACTCATACGCGATTTCATCAAGATCCTGCGGGAAGGGCAGACACCGGCGCAGGTGGCGGGCGGCTTTGCGCTCGGCTCCATCCTCGGCCTCTCGCCCAACCTCACCCTGCAGGGCATCCTGGTCTGGTTCGTGATCCTGATCCTGGACGTCAACCTCTCCGCGGCACTCGTCGCACTCACGGTCTTCAGCCTGTTCGCGTTCCTGCTCGATCCCGCATTCCATTGGGTCGGCTACCAGATCCTCACGAACATCGATGCGCTGACGTCCTTCTGGACGACACTCTACAACGCGCCCGTCGCCCCCCTCACCCGCTTCAATAATACGGTCGTGATGGGAAGCTTCATCAGCGCCCTCATCCTCTTCCTTCCTGTGTACTACGGGATGAAGAAGTTCGTCGTGGCGTACCGCGCCCGCGTCGGCTCGAAGGTGGAGAAGTGGAAGATCTACCAGGTGATCAAACGGAGCACCCTGGTGCAGTGGTACGAGAAACTTCGCGACCTGGGGGGCTGAGCCATGAGAAAGAAATTCATCCTCTACGTCCTCATTCCCGCGATCATCCTCGGGATCGTTGTCTACATCTTCATCGACGGCTGGGTGGAAGCCGGACTCGAAACCGCCGGCGAATCGATGGTCGGCGCAAAGGTCGAGATCGACGACCTGTCGCTCTCCCTCTTCCCTCTCGGCGTGAAGTTCGAGCGGATGCAGGTCGCCAACCCCGACGACCCGTGGAAGAACATCTTCGAAACCCGCCGCGTGGCGTTCACCATGGACGCCGGCCAGCTCCTGCGGGGCAAGTACATCATCAATACCATGGAGGTCAAGGACCTCATCATCGGCACCAAGCGCACCACGAACGGCACACTGCCGGGTGGCAGGCCGAAGAATGAAGCCGCATCCGACAGCCGCTCGTTCTCCGCGCTGGCCGAGGATGTGCTCAACCGGAGCGTCGAGAAGACCCCGATCTTCGATCCCGCCATGCTGCGCAACGGCGTCAACATCGACAGCATCCTGAAGGTCGTGGACCTCAAGAGCCTCAAGCACATCGACACGCTGAAGGCGCGTGCGGCAACGGCCACGGCGCAGTGGCAATCGACGCTCGCGGATGTGGACCAGACCAAGCAGCGGCTGGCGGTCATGGACTCCAGCATCCGGTCCATCGACGTCAACAAGCTCAAGGACGTCCCCACGATCCTCTCTGCCATCCAGACCGTGGACAACACCCGCAAGGGCCTCAACGAGATCGTCACCACGTACAACACCCGGCGTGACGCCATCACCGGCGAGATCAAGCAGATCTCCACGGCGGTGGGCGAGATCGACGACATCGCCAAGGCCGACTACCAGCGCGTGCTGAGCCTGGCCCGCCTGCCCGACATCAACGCCATCGGCATCGCCGAAGCGCTCGTGGGCAAGCAGATGGTACGGGACGTCAAGACGTACCTCGGGTACGTGGACATGGCGCGGGAGAAGATCAAGAACTACCAGGACTCCCAGCCGAAGGAAGTGAGCCCGCCGCGGATGAAGGGGCAGGACATCCACTTCGCCGTCGACCGCCACTACCCGAAGTTCTGGATCAAGAACATCGCGATCTCGGGCGGCGAGGATGCGAAGCAGAACCCCGACTTCTTCTACGCCACCGGCAAGGTATTGAACGTCAGCAGCGACCAGCGCATCACCGGGCTCCCCCTCACCGTCGACCTCACGGGTGCACGGGGTTCAGGCGTGAAGGCAACGCTCGGTGCACTCTTCGACCGCCGGAAGGCGGAGCCGCTGGATGAATACCGCGCGAGCATCACCGGCGTGCCGTTGGCCGGGTTCGCTATCGGCAGCCAGGACTTCCTCCCCGCCACGATCACCGGCGCGAAGCTCGGCACCGCGGTCGAGGTGCGGATCCCCGGCAGCAGTTTCGACGCGAAGACGCGGCTCGACTTCCGGACGATGACCATAGCGTACGCAGCACCGGCGAAGAACGTAGGCGAACGGCTGGCGCGTGAAGTGCTGGGCGGCGTGAGCGGGTTCGATGTGGACCTGCGCCTGTGGAATTCGGCAGAAGGGTTCAAGATGGCGCTTGCCACCGACCTGGACGAGCAGTTCTCCGCCCGGGTGAAGGCCGTGCTGGGCGCGGAGCTGGCGAAGCTGCAGAACGAGCTGAGGGCGAAGGTCAACGGCATCATCGCGCAGAAGCGGGCTGAGTTCGACAAGCTCTATGCCGCGAAGAAGGCCGAGGCCGAACAGAAGCTGGCGCAGTACACCGCGATCGTGAACGATAAGGTGGCGATGGTGGATGCGAAGAAGAAGGAGCTGGAGGCGCAGCTGGAGAAGGCGAAGAAGGGTGGTGTGGAAGATGCGGTGAAGAAGTTGTTCAAGAAGCCGTGACCACGTGCGCCTGTTTAACGCCTGTATCACGGATGCCTTTGTAGGGCGGTGCATGCGGCCGGGTCCCACCACGCCCTTTGGCACGCCCCCACACTATAATAGATACAACAGTTTCCCCCTACTGAACCCCCGGTTCTTCCTACCACCTCTAATCTCCTGTTTTTCCAGTTTTTGGTGCCGAATTTCCCGCTTTTGCTTGGCATGCTATTGGCAACACCGTGTGAGATAACTCCGACGACGTAGCGTTCCCCATCTCGATTCCGGGCCGTACACTGGCGCCGGAGATGGCGCGCCAATGCCTCTCACGATCTCACACTGTACCCTGCAACGGGTGAGCGTCTATGACCGCCAATGACCTTCTACGGATGGGCAACAAGCACGGCCGGCTCCGCAAGCTGACCCACCTCCGCAATCGCTATTTGATCGGCATAGACACCCTGGGGCTCCTTGCCATCCCCTCCATCGCGTACCTCCTGCGCACCGAATCCCTCGAGGGGCTCGCCGCCCTCTGGGAATCCATCGCGGTGTATACACTCGGCATGATCGTCCTCAAGTGGTTCATCTTCTACGCCGGCGGACTCTACAGCACGCTCTGGGCCTATACGAGCGTCTATGAGCTGCTGCTTGTCGCCCGCACCATCGGGCTCTCTGCCCTCGCCGAGATCGCCGTCTCGTATGGCATCTTCTATACCTTCGGACAGATACCGCCAGGGATCCCGCGGTCGCTGCCGATCCTGAGCGCGCTCATGACGCTGTTCTACGTCACCGGTATCCGGTTCTCCATCCGGATCATCTATTCGGCGATCAACAGAAAAGAGGGACATGGCGGGGAGTCCCACCCCGTCCTCATCGCCGGCGCCGGAAGTGCAGGGGTCATGATCGCACGCGAGCTCCAGGATAATCCCCACCTGGGTATGATCCCCATCGGTTTTGTTGACGACGATCCGAACAAGGCAGAGAAGGTCATCTACGGCATCCCCGTGTTCGGAGTGATCGACGACATCCCCTGGATCACGTCCCGCACCGGCATCAAAGAGGTCATCATCGCGATGCCCACGGCAGCGGGAGAGGTGATCCGGCGTGTCGACCGTATATGCAAGGAAGCGGGGATCCCGAGCAAGATCACTCCCGGACTCTTCGACCTGGTCCGCGGCGCAGCAAAGATCGAATCCGTCCATGAGGTGCAACTGGAAGACCTCCTCCGGCGGGATGTCGTGGGATCAGACCACGCGATCGTGAGTACCGCCATCCTGGGTAGGCGCGTCCTCGTCACCGGCGCGGGCGGGTCCATCGGGAGCGAGATCGTCCGTCAGTTGAAAGGCTTCCGCCCCTCCGAACTGATCATCCTGGGCCACGGCGAGACCTCCATCTTCCACATGATGAAGGAGCTGGAGCAGACCCGCGTGCCCGGCATGGTCGTCATCCCGGTCGTTGCCGATGTACGCGACCACGAGCGGATGGAACAGGTTTTTCTGACCCACCGTCCACAGATCATCTTCCATGCTGCGGCACACAAACATGTCTGGCTCATGGAGCAGAACCTTGCTGATGCCGTCACCAATAACATCCTCGGCACCCGCGTGATGGTGACACTTGCCGAAAAGTATGGGGTTGCGCGATTCGTCATGATCTCCAGCGACAAGGCGGTGAACCCCACGAGCGTCATGGGCGTCACGAAGCGCGTCGCCGAACTGATCGTGCAGGATGCGG